>JBELEU010000001.1:0-36308 GCA_042093455.1 Crocinitomicaceae bacterium
GATCTTTTATCTTTCCTTCTTTATCAATATTAGGCTCAATTTTATTGTATCCTAACTTATATGTTGATTGCTTTCCTTTTAAAGTTCCTTGAACATATTTGTTCATAGACTTAAACTGTGGACCTAAGTCCAAGTAATGCAAAAACGCATCTTTTTCATAGCCAACATCAACAAATGCTGCATTTAAACTTGGGATGATTTTCTTTACTTTTCCTAAGTAAACATCCCCTACACTGAAATTGTTATCAAGCCCGTCTTTATGTAATTCTATTAATTTATTTTCATCAAGAAGAGCTGTAATAACCCCATCAGGTGTTGAATTTATTATTAATTCATACGACACCTTAATACCTCCTTTTTGGTTACTAGCAAAGCGGTAAATATTTTAATGCTTGTTACTAACAAGCTAAAACATTACTTCTTCTTTTTGTGACGATTTTTTCTAAGACGTTTTTTTCTCTTGTGAGTTGACATCTTATGTCTTTTTCTTTTTTTACCGCTAGGCATAGGAATATTGTTAATTATTAATACTTAGTTCTTTTTCACCTTACTTTTAACACCATCAACAAATGTTTTTGCTGGTCTAAAAGTTGGCACGTAATGTTCTGGAATAATTAATGTTGTGTTTTTTGAAATGTTTCTTCCTGTTTTTTCAGCTCGATGTTTTACAATAAAACTTCCGAAACCTCTTAGGTAAACATTTTCACCATTTTCCATGGTGTCAATAATTGATTGCATAAAAGACTCTACTGTTGCTTGAACAGCGACTTTCTCTACACCTGTTTTTTCTGAAATATCTGCAACTAAATCTGCTTTTGTCATAACATTTAATTAAACTCTAACAAAACGGGTTGCAAATATAATTTTATTTATCAAAGTCTGAAAACCAAACAGAGTTTTTTACATTAGTTTTTAAAATGAACGAAAACTATTTCTCAAATACCCTAATTAATTGGTATGAATCTAATAAAAGGGATTTACCATGGCGCAACACTATTGACCCATACAAAATATGGATTAGTGAAATTATACTCCAGCAAACCAGAGTAAAGCAAGGACTCCCTTACTACAACAAGTTTATTGCCACATTCCCAACCGTTAGAGATCTTGCAAATGCAAATGAAAAAGATGTGTTAAAATTGTGGCAAGGACTAGGCTATTATAGCAGAGCAAGGAACATGCATGAATCAGCAAAACACATACTAAATGAACTAAATGGAATTTTCCCAACTAACTATAATGATATTAAAAAATTAAAAGGAGTTGGTGAGTATACAGCAGCTGCTATTTCCTCCTTTTGCTATAAAGAAAAAAAAGCAGTCTTAGACGGAAATGTTTATAGGCTACTAAGTAGGTTTTTTGGAATTGAGACGCCTGTAGATAGTAGTAAAGGTAAAAAAGAATTTACTGAGCTACTAGAACATTTAATTTCTCCAGATAAACCAGATATATTCAACCAATCAATTATGGAGTTTGGAGCAATTCAATGTACACCAAAAAGCCCCATTTGCTCTGAATGTCATTGGAAAGAAAAATGTGTTGCATACAACACCAATAAAATCCATATTTTACCAATAAAATCTAAAAAAGTAAAACAACGAATCAGATACTTTAATTACATGGTCTACAAAAAAGATAAAAACTATTTTATCCAAAAGAGAACTAATAAAGATATTTGGCAAAATATGTATGAATTTCCTCTACTAGAAACTAAGACGGAAATCACAGACCTTCCATTAAAACAAATTGAAGATGGATATATTAATTCCGTAAAAAAATTTACTCATTTATTAAGTCATCAAAAGATATTCGTAACATTTTGGGAAATACATCTGCAAAAAAATATTAACTCAAATCAATATGTAGTTGTAAATAAAAACATCATTAACGACTATCCATTTCCCAAAATTGTTGAAAATTATATCAAAAATGAACTATAGAATTCATTGCAATAAACTAATTTTGAATATTGTTTAATATTTAAAAAATGGCTGGAAGCATAAATAAAGTAATCTTAATTGGAAATCTTGGTAAAGATCCTGAAGTTAGACACCTAGAAAATGGTGCGGCAGTAGCTAATCTTCCGATTGCTACTTCTGAAACTTACAAGGACAGAAAAACTGGAGAAAAAGTAACTCAAACTGAATGGCATACTATTGTTCTATGGAGAGGTCTTGCTGATATTGCTGAAAAATATTTACATAAAGGAGATAAAATCTATATTGAAGGAAAGCTTAGAACCAGATCATGGCAAGATCAAGATGGGAACAACAGATATACTACTGAAGTTGTTGCAGATAACTTAACCATGCTTGGCAAAATGAATGATAATTCGTCTGGAAATTCCAATTCAACTGCTGACAACAAACAGCCAGCTTCTAAGCCTTCAGGTGATGATTTTTCAGCACCAGATGAAAATGACGACTTACCCTTCTAACTATTATTAACCAATTTTAAAAATTTGGAATATTTTCCGAGTTATCTCCTAACAAATAATAATTCTATTTTCTTACCTTTTACATTAGAAACAGGATGCATCCTATTTGCTATGTTTTTAATGATTGCTCTTTCTGCATTGCTTTCTGGATCTGAAGTTGCTTTATTTAGTATTTCAAGCATTCAAAAAGAAACATTATCGAACGAGAATAGTTCTGTTTCGAAGAGAATTTTAAAACTTCTGGAAAAACCAAAAACACTACTAGCTACTATTCTGATAGCTAATAACTTAATTAACGTTGCTATTGTCATTTTATCCTCCTATTTATTAAATAACATATTTAACAAAAATATTCTTGACTCCACATCTCAGTTTATTATCCAAGTAATTGCTGTCACCCTTTTCATATTGATTTTTGGAGAAGTAATCCCTAAAATATACGCCAATAACAACAACATGTCTTTTTCAAAATTCATGTCACTACCAATTTTAATACTAAGCATAGTTTTTAAACCGTTCAGTAAATTTCTGATTTCTTCTACTGCTTTAATTGATAAAAAAATTGAAAAGAAATCTAATTCATTAGCAGCTGAAGAATTAGAGCATGCCTTAGACTTAGCCAAAGACAGTGTAGACAATGAAGATGAGAAAAAAATTCTTGAGGGTATTGTTAAATTTGGGAGTACTGATGTAAAACAAATAATGACACCCAGAACTGATGTAATGGCGTTTGAAAACACCCTAAACTACAAGGATCTAATTAATGAAATCGCCAAAATAAAATTTTCTAGAATACCAATTTACAATGAATCTTTTGACCAGATAAAAGGTGTTTTATATGTCAAAGACTTACTAGTTCACATTGAAAAAACCAACTCTTTTAAATGGAACACCCTACTAAGGAAACCAAAATTTGTTCCAGAGAATAAAAAATTGGATGATCTTTTAAAAGAGTTTCAAGAGGAAAAGAAACACATAGCAATTGTAGTAGATGAATATGGAGGAAGCTCTGGAATTGTAACTCTTGAAGATGTTTTAGAAGAAATAGTTGGAGAAATTACTGATGAATTTGATGAAGAAGAATTAATTTTTAAAAAAATTGATTCCAAAAATTACTTATTTGAAGGCAAAACTTCTTTAATTGATGTTTATAAAATTTTAGAAATAAATGGGGATGAATTTGAAGCATTAAAAGGTGAATCAGACACTATTGCAGGATTCTGCATAGAACAAGCTGGAAAAATTCTATTGAAAAATGAAAAAGTTATTTTCAACAACTATACTTTAACTGCTATTGCTGCTGATAAAAGAAAAATCAAACAGATTAAAATAACCATCAATGAAAATTCTTAGGAACCTTAAATTTATTTTTGTTCTTATCACGTTGATGTTTATTAATCAGAAATGTATTGAAGACAATCCTATCCCAAAACCCAAAAGCTATTTAAGAATTGATTTTCCAGATAAAGAATATAATCCAATTTCAATGGATTGCCCATATTCTTTTAGTATTCCAGACTATTCTATTTGGATTAAAAAATTCAAATCTGCTCCAGACTGCCATAAAACATTAATTTTCCCTCAATTAAAGGCTGAAATTATTTGTTCTTATAAGAACATTGAATCTGATTTCTTTGAATTATCAGAAAAGGTTAGATCAAATGCATACGAACACAGTTTTAAAGCCAATGCCATTATTGAAGAAAGTTGGAATAATAGAGACAAACAAGTATATGGTTATTTATACAAGATTAAAGGCAATGTTGCTTGTAATTACATGTTTTATGTAACTGATAGCTCAAAACACTTTTTCACAGGCGAACTACTCTTTCAAACAAGACCTAATTACGACTCTCTAAAACCTTCAATTTCTTTTATTGAGGAGGATATTAAAAAAATGATTGAATCCTTTGAATGGAGCTAAAATCAATTAAATGCTGGTATACCCGTCACATCCATGCCCGTTATTAGCAAATGTATATCATGAGTACCTTCATAAGTAAGAACAGATTCAAGGTTAGCCATATGACGCATTATAGAATATTCATTCATTATTCCCATTGCACCATGGATCTGTCTTGATTCACGTGCTATTTTAACAGCCATTTCTACATTATTTCTTTTAGCCATAGAGATTTGAGCTGTTGTAGCTCTACCTTCTTCTCTTAATTGTCCCAATCTAAATGTCAGCAATTGAGCTTTTGTGATCTCGGTAATCATTTCAGCTAATTTCTTTTGAACCAATTGAAAACTCGCTATTGGTTTATCAAATTGTATTCTTTCTTTTGAATATCTGAGGGCTGAATCGTAACAATCTAATGCTGCACCAATTGCACCCCAAGCAATACCATATCTTGCAGAATCTAGGCACAACAAAGGTGCTCCTAAACCATCTTTATTAGGCAACAAGTTTGCTTTTGGAACTTTTACATTGTTAAAAATTAATTCACCGGTAGCCGATGCTCTTAAAGAATGCTTTCCATGCATTTCAGGAGTTTCAAAACCTTCCATTCCTCTTTCAACGATAAGACCTTTAATTCTATCGTTTTCATCTTTAGCCCAAACAACAGCTATATCAGCAAAAGGGGCATTAGAAATCCACATTTTTGCTCCATTTAAAACATAATGATCACCTTCATCTTTAAAATTAGTTATCATGCCTCCTGGGTTAGAACCAAAATCAGGTTCAGTTAATCCAAAACAACCAATAAATTCACCAGATGCTAATTTTGGTAAAAATCTCATTCTTTGTTCTTCATTTCCAAACTTCCAAATAGGATACATCACTAATGAACTTTGAACTGAAGAAGTAGATCTTAGCCCAGAATCACATCTCTCAAGTTCTTGCATGATTAAACCATATGAAATTTGATCTAGTCCAGCACCACCATATTCTTCAGGAATATAAGGTCCAAAACCACCAATTTCAGCTAAACCCTTTAATATTTGATTTGGGAACGCTGCTCTTTCATAATAATCTTCAATGATTGGAGAAACTTCTTTCTTAACCCATGCTCTTGCTGTATCTCTGATTAACTTATGCTCATCAGTTAATAGCTCATCCATTAGGTAATAATCGTGCGATTGAAATTGATCTGTACTCATAAATTTATATTTGTGGGCAAATGTAATTATTTAAATAAATTCTGTAATAATTGTAGAACCATATTTCAGAAATATATTACATAAATTAAATCTCATTGCAATAGTTCAATGTTTTTTATACATTTTTTGAATTGCCCAATCTTTAATTCTATTTTTGAATAAATTGTAACAAATTTGATTCCTCAGGAAACCATAGCTAAAATTTTTGATTCTGCAGATATTGTAGATGTAATTAATGATTTTGTAAATCTTAAAAAATCTGGTTCAAACTACAAAGGATTAAGTCCTTTTTCAAATGAAAAAACACCTTCTTTCATGGTTTCTCCAGCTAAAGGGATATTCAAAGACTTTAGTTCTGGAAAAGGAGGAAATGTTGTGACATTCCTGATGGAACACGACCAATTAAACTATCCAGAAGCATTAAAATGGCTTGCTAGAAAATACAACATTGAAATAGTTGAAGAAGAATTAACAGATGATCAATTAGCAGCTAATAATGCTAGAGAAGGTCTTTATCTTGCTCAACAATATGCTAATGATTTTTTTAAAGATCAATTGTATAATTCTGATGAAGGAAAATCTATTGGTTTAAGCTATTTTAAATCAAGAGGGTATTTAGAATCTATTCAGAAGGAATTTGAACTTGGTTATTCTCCACTAAAAATTGATGCTTTACACTCCAAAGCAACTAAAGAGGGTTATGCAGTTGAAAATTTAGAAAAAGCTGGACTCGTTAAAAAAAGTGAGAAGGGATGGTATGACTTTTACCGTGGAAGGGTAATATTTCCAATTCACAACATCACAGGTCGAATAATTGGGTTTGGAGGAAGAACATTAAGAACAGATAAAAAAGTAGCTAAGTACTTTAACTCACCTGAATCCGAAATTTACAACAAAAGCAAAGTTCTTTACGGAATGTATCAGGGGAAAAATAGCATAATTAAAGAAGATTGCTGTTTTTTAGTTGAAGGCTATACAGATGTAATTTCAATGCATAAAGCAGATGTCAAAAATGTTGTTGCATCAAGTGGAACATCTTTAACAGAGGGGCAAATTCGATTAATTAAAAGGTTCACAAATAATATAGTCATATTGTATGATGGTGATGCTGCGGGAATCAATGCATCATTTAGAGGAATTGATTTGGTTTTGAAAGAGGGGCTTTCGGTAAGGGTTGTTGTTTTTCCTGAAAATGAAGACCCAGATAGCTACTCAAATAAAATTAGCTCATCAGAGTTTAAATTGTATTTGGAAGAAAATCAAAAAGATTTCATAGCATTTAAAGCTGAACAATTATTAAAAAAAGCAAACAACGATCCAGTAAAGACTGCAGAAACAATTAAAGATATAGTAGCTTCCATTTCTATTATTCCTGACCCGATTTCTAGATCAATTTTCATCAAAAGCACTTCTCAAACATTTGACATCGATGAGCAAATGCTTATTCAAGAGGTAAATAAAAAACTTAAAAACTTTAAAAGCTCAACATACCATCCTAGTGTTCAAGAAAATAGAAAAGCATTTTTACCAGCTAAAACTTACGAAAAAGGAGCAAAACACAAGCTAGATATTCAAGAGAAAGATCTAATTCGATTAATGCTAAACTATGGCTCTTTATCAATTCCTTTGGAAATAAAATCAGATAGTGGAGAAACAAGTGAGGAGCAATACCCATTGGCTCAGTTCATAATTGAAGAAATGCTTACTGATAATTTAATTTATAAAAATGACACTTATCAAACCATATTCAATGAATTTGTAGACGGCCTTGAGAACGGATTACTTATTAATGACCAACATTTTATCCAAAACCCAAACTTAACTAGCATTGTTGTTGATTTGACAACTTCAGAAAACACATTAAGTGAAAATTGGGAAAAAAAGCATCAGATTCAAACTAAAACAGAACCATTGCGGCTTAAGCAAGCTGCAATAGAGTCGGTTTTCATTTACAAATTAAGAGTGACTGAAAACTTAATTTTAGAGAAACAAAATCAGCTTAAAGACATTTCAAATAATAGTGAAACTGATATTAAATTGGCAGAAATTAACGAATTAATGAAAGTCCGTAATATATTTGCCAATGAACTGGGCATTATAATAACACAATAAAAATGAGTTTACTGTATAATTTTCTTAGCGATCACTTTGATATAATACTAAACCTATTTCTTTTATTAATCGTTGTTCTTTTCTGGCTTATTTCTAACAAATGGATAAATAAAAAACTCAAAAAGTTTTTAGAAAAAAGAGACTTACTTGTTATTGGAAGAGAAAAAAACTTTAAAAAACTCGCCAAGAATATTTTATTTATTGTTTGCTGCCTATTATGGTTCACCTTAGAGACCCTGCTCAGCGAGACGTTTTCAATCTCTAAATTAATGGATTATCAGCTTATTTCTGTTGGAGATAATACTGATGGTTCTCCCAGCAATTTTAAATTCACGTTAGGGACTATTTTTTACATAATTTTCATTAGTGTTTTAGCTAAGCTAGCTGTAAGTTTTTTTAGAATTTTAATCTATAGATCAACTAAAACAAAATCATGGATTGATGAAGGAAGCCGTTACACAATAGTTCAATTATCTAAGTATTTCATATACTCTATTGGAATAGTAGTTGCCATTCAAGGAATGGGGATTGATATCACTTTTTTAATTGCAGGTTCAGCAGCTCTATTTGTGGGGATTGGATTTGGGCTTCAATCAATATTAGGTGATGTTTTTTCTGGCATAATTTTACTTTTTGATGGAAGTATCAAGGTTGGGGATGTAGTAGAGATGCCCAATGAAGAAATTTGTAAAGTAGAACATATTTTTGTCAGAACTTCACAGCTAAAAACCATTGAGGGTAAAATGATAATAGTACCTAACTCTGGACTAACTAAAGAAAATGTCGTAAACTGGTCAATAAGCGATAAAGTTACAAGGTTTCATATTGACATAAATGTTGCTTACGGCTCTGATACTTCAGTTGTTAAAGAAACATTATATCAATGTGCTTTGAAACATCCAATGGTAGATAAAAAAAGAAATATTTTAGTACTACTTGATGAATTTGCTGAATACTCACTCAAGTTTAAAGTGTTTTTCTGGGTAAAAAACACCTGGGAAATTATTAATATAAAAAGTGACATTAGATATATTATAGACCATTCTTTTAGAGAAAAAGGAATTAAAATACCTTTTCCTCAAAGAGATTTACATTTAATGTCAGACCATAGATCTACAAAAGAAAACAAGTCAATCTAGTTTTATATCTTTTACCATCAACTGAAGTTTTGTATTGCCCATATATGTGTTGGCAGATAAATTGGCAACCAAACTAAAAGATTCTGCTTTTTGAATTTCACTCAACATCTTAGAATTATTAAACCAAATGCCATCAATGTATTTATTATTATCCTTTTCTTTCAATTGCAGCTTCAAGTGTTTTTGACCAACTACTTTAGAATTTCCTGTGTCGACTAAATTTTTAATTATGAAATTTGGTCTAGGATTAGCTGGTCCAAAAGGAGCCATTTGCTCAATCAATCTAAATAATTTTGGCATAGGTGTATTCAACTTATCATTTTCTAGATCACTAAAGGCAATAACTCCATCAATTTTTAATTCAGGAATCAATTGTTCATTGGTTATCTTCTTTGAAACCTCCTCTTCAAATCTTTTTATAAATTCATTCAAATTTTCTTCTTTCATTGTTAAGCCTGCTGCATATTTATGCCCACCAAATCTATCAAACAAATCATTAATCCGATTTAATATTTCGTAAACATCAAAATCTTTTACTGACCTAGCGGATCCAGTAATATTGCTCCCGTCTTTACACAAAACAACAGTCGGTCTATAGTAACTCTCCATCAATCGTGAAGCAACAATCCCAACTACACCTTTGTGCCATTTTTCTCCATAAGCAACGGTAGTTACCTTTTTTTCTTTTTGATTCTTAATTTGCAAAAGAGCTTCTTCTGTTATTTTTTCATCAACTTCTTTTCTTTCTTTATTAATTTTCTCGATAAACTTAACCTTAGGTTTTAAGGTTTTCACATTATCATCCATCAACATTTCCGTAGCTCTTAAAGCGTGAGATAAACGACCAGCAGCATTTATTCTAGGGGCAATGGCAAATACTAAATCTGATGATTCAATAATCTTTTGACGCTTAGCATTGAAAAACATGTCTTTAAAACATAAAAGAGGAGCTTTATTTAATACCTCAATTCCTAACTTAAGTATCCATCTGTTTTCTTCTTTTAAAGGAACCACATCTGCAGCAGTAGCAATGGCGGCAAACTGAATGAACTCATTTAAATCAATATTTAGGTTTTGATACTTAGAATATGCTTGAATAAACTTAAACCCAATTCCACAACCACACAAATCTTTAAATGGGTAACCACAATCCTCTTGTTTAGGATTTAAGATAGACAAAGACTCAGGTAGCTCATCTCCTATCATATGGTGATCACATATAATTAAATCGATTTTAGCTTCTTTTATTTTTTTTGCTGCTTTAAAATCTCTAATACCACAGTCAAGAGCAATAACTAAATCAATATTTTTAGAGGCCATCCAGTTTACACTTTCCAAGGATATTCCATAGCCTTCTTTGTGTCTATCTGGTTGATAAAAATGAACTTTTTTGGAGAAATGATTCAAAAATCTTGAAAACATGGCAACTGAACATGTACCGTCAACATCATAATCACCATAAACTGCAATATTCTCATTTAATTCAATAGCTTTTTCAAGCCTTACAACTGCTTCCATCATCCCTTTCATTAAAAAGGGGTCGTAAAAATCATTTAATTTTGGCCTAAAAAACTGTTTTGCCTGATCATAATCATAAACACCCCGATTATTTAATAACGATGCCACATTTTTAGGAATATTTAAGGATTTTTGCAAAACTTGACTTGTATTTTTATCTTGCAAATTGTGTGTCCATTTATAATTTAATGTGCTCATGGAAACAAAATAAGTTTATTTCTTCTATTTAAAGAAGAATAAAAATTTTAATATGATAAAATGGATATTTATTCTGCTAATTTATTTGATCTCAATTGCACCTTTTACATGCCAAGACTCTTTCAATTCTTTTTATTTTAAAGAACCTCAACCAGTTGATAATAAACTAACTAAAAAATTTCCTAAAAAAATTCAAGGATCATATTTCAAGAGTAATGATTCAGTAGTTCAAATTGTAATTGAGGCTGACAGCATCTATACAAGTTTTGCTATTGTGATGCCAATTAGTAATCTTGAAATAAAAAAATCATCTGTCTTTAATAAAAAGGATTCTTTACTGTACGGAATCAAAAAAGACGTGGGAATTCCCTACAAAGAGTTTGACGATACAACTTATGCATTTTTAATTCAAAAGGATTTATTATTCAAAATTGATTCTGTCAATGTGCTTAAAAAACTTGGCGATGACTACTTTATTAATGAACTGAAATCAAATGGATACTATTCTACAACAAGAATTCATAAAAAAGATAGCACATTAGATATTTATGAAATTGACCCTTCAACTGAAGATTTTCCAATTAAAGCATTGAAATATTTTTCCACTGAAAAAATAAATGAAATCAATACTTATATTGCTTTCCCACCAAACAAAGAATTTAAAGATTTTATCGACCAAAGCGGTTTTATTGACACTACAAAATATCATCTATGAATGATCAAAGTGAAGAAATTAATGCACTCAAGGAAGCTGTTTTTGAAAACCAAAAAGAATTAATTGGCGAAATAATTGGAATACTTGATGTGTATGAAATTGAGGAGGAACTTTTCCAAAGGATGCTTAAACAATTAAATAACTATACTCAAAAAACTTTTAGATTAGCCAAAGCTATAGAGAGTCAAGAAATTATTGATCATGTGCTAACTAATAAACTTAAATAACCTCCTCAAATAAATTATGGATTTAACAAGCTTTTACAAATGGAGGTATGCCACCAAAAAATTTGACTCGGACAAAAATATCGATGAAAAAGAAATGAATATTCTTAAAGAGTCTATCAGGCTTTCTCCTTCGTCTTATGGCTTGCAACTTTTTAAAGTTTTAGTGATTGAAAATAAAGAATTAAAAGATAAACTCAAGGAAGTTTCTTTTAATCAGTCTCAAATTTCAGATTGTTCTGCCTTGTTTGTTTTTTGCAACTTCACCAAGGTAACTTCTTCAGATATTGATGGTTTTATTCAACTTAAATCATCTGTTCAAGACATTATGATATCCAATTTGAGTAAATATGGTGATTTTCTAAAATCAACATTATTAACCATGCCATCTGAAGAAGTATCAATATGGACTGCCAATCAAGTTTATATTGCGCTAGGAAACTTAATGACATCTTGTGCAGCTCTCAAAATTGACTCATGTCCAATTGAAGGTTTTCAAGCTGATAAATACAATGATATTTTAAATCTTAAAAATATGAATGCTGCTGTAGTTGCATCTGTTGGCTACCGTTCTAATGATGATCTTTCTCAAGAAAGTGAAAAAGTGAGAAAGAATTCTGCTTCTTTATTTGAACATATATAATTGACACTTTAATGTTTGACTTCTCAAAAAAACAAAACCAATGGATTACCATTGTTTTTTTAGCTATAATATGGGGGAGCTCATTTATTTTAATGAAAAAAGGACTGGTTAGTTTCACCCCAACTGAAATAACATATTACAGAATATTTCTTGTTTTTGCCATTCTTTTTCCTTTTTCATTAAAAGGTACTAAATCAATTTCATTAAAGAAGTGGGTAGTACTTATTTTATCTGGGTTAATTGGAAGTGCGCTACCCTATTTTTTATTTATTAAAGCTCAGACAAAAATCGACAGCTCACTGAGTGGAATTTTAAATTCTTTAACCCCTTTGTTTACACTTGGTTTTGGTTTTTTTATTTTTAAAGAAAAATTTAAACTAAAAGCTGTTCTAGGAATCTTAATTGGATTGGTGGGAGCTTCAGGTTTGATTTTTTTCTCTAGTCAGGGAAAAGACTTTTCTTCTTTTAGTATTTATGCTGCATTGCCAATTATTGGTTCTGCTTGCTATGCTTTAAATTTAAATCTTATAAAAATCTATCTTTCAGAGATTAACTCTTTAAAAATAACTGCTTGGTCATTTCTATTTATTGGTCCAATAGCAGGTTTTTTATTGTTTAACAACACTGATTTTATTTCACATTTAACTGAAAGTGAAAAAGGATTTGAAAGTTTTATCTATATTAATATCCTTGGATTATTAGGAACTGCTTTAGCGGTTTGGATTTTTAATCTATTGATTAAACACACCTCTTCTTTGTTTGCGTCAAGTGTAACTTATTTGATTCCAATAGTTGCTATTGTATGGGGAGTTGTTGATGGTGAAACATTTGACTTAAATAAAATATTATTTACTCTAATTATTTTGTGTAGTGTTTACTTGACAAACAATAAGAATTAAATTTTTTTTACAAATTTTATCAAAAGATCATACACTTCATTGTAATTATCTAAAGGGAGGGTTTTTTCTACATCGTATACATCATGATAGGCCTTAATGCCTCCTAAAGTGTATATAAATATTGCTGGAACACCATTTTTAGAAAACCAATAATGATCACTATTAGGTGCTTGACCTCTTATTTTTATCTTTTTAAATAAATTTTTGGAGCGGTTTATTGAAATTAGCTTTTTAACTTCCTCCTCTTGCTCTTTAGCATTAACAATAGCAATACCTTCTGAACCTGTTCCAACAATATCTAAATTAACCACAAATTTGATTTTCTCTAGTTCAATAGTTGGGTTATTTACAAAATTATAAGAGCCTTTAATACCAGCTTCTTCTGCTCCAAAAGCAATAAATAACATATTATATTTAGGTTTCTTTTTAGCATAAAAATTGGCTAGTGATAACAACATTGCAGATCCACTAGCATTATCATTAGCTCCAGGAAAGATAGCACTTCCCATCATTCCTAAATGATCGTAATGAGATGAAAAAACAACAAACTTATTTCTTCTCCCATTTATCTTACCAATAACATTGTTGGTTGTTAACCCTTCAATTAATTTATTTTCACATTCTAAATATATATTATCATGATTTTCTAAATCTTCTGGCCTCATCTGAATAATAGGGTTTAATAATTCATAAGACGAAACTGACCAGGTAAACTTATCATTAGTTAACCAGATAACGGGACAACGCTGAGCCATTTTATATTTAAACTCTTTTAAAATAGAAAGTGTATCCACACTCTTTATTTTTGTTGCATCAAAAACAACAGCACATTTTTTTGGGAAATTAAATTCATCACTATAGAAATCTAAAGAATCAATTTTTAACCTAAGCAAATCATAATTCCCTAATGCTGAGCCAGATTGAGGCTCCAAAATATAATCCTTACCTGGAATTAACTTTTTATTTTTTAAAACTACCTGAATTTCTGTTGGAAATGTATTTACGTCAATATTAAATTCTTGAAAATAATTATTTTCAGAAATTGGCTTTAACCCATACTTATTAAATTCGTCTGCTAAATACTTTGAAGCTATTAAATGACCATCGTTAACATAGCCTCTTCCAAACATTTTATCGCTAGATAACTTAGTTATGTGCGCTCGGGCATCTTCTTTTTGTCCATAAGAATGTAAGTTGATGTAAATGAAAAAAAGAAAAAAAACCCTACTTATCATCTCAAATATCTTCTTTCAATAAGATCTAAGAATTTTTTATAATGTTTAGATGTTGTTTTCCAATTGTACTTATTAATAAGGATTTCATTCATGTAATCCATTGCTTTAGTTAAATTCTCCTGTTCATTTAACAATCCTACTTGCTCATTAAAATCTTCTGCGCTGCCGTTAAATAAATTATCTGTGAATAAAAATTTTTCATTAATGCCAATAGATGACATAAGATTATCAATTGGTTTTTTTCCCAGTTTATCAGCCAGTGATGATTCAGTATTCGAAAACACATCATTTATAGAAGGTTTTTCTGTTATTGGAATTTCAAATTGCAATTCTCCAATTTCTGATTCATGCTTTTCTTCTTCTTGATCAATTGCATCTAAAAGGTTTATTTGGTTTTTCTCTTCTTCTTCAGCAATTTCGGAACTAGATTGTTTTTGTTTTTTGGAATTGACTTTGGTTATCACTGGTTTTTCTTCATCAATAGGCGCTTTAAAAGATAAATATTGTAAAACAGCAATACGCTCATGCAAACTTCTTGAGTCCTCTAATAATAAATTCATTTCATCTGCTGAGACTTTGCCTTTTTTTATTTTTTTAAGACCCTTTTCTAATGATTTTATTAAATCTTCTAACTTTTTATAATTTATCTCTTTCATAATCGTTATGGTAACAATACAAATTTCAATATTTTTAGATTGTTAAATTGAATTTCATATTGATTTTATTAACATAAGAATTTGATTTGTAAAAACATTAGTCAATAATAACCTAATTTAGATTTATAAAGTTGTTAATCAATCATACATATAAGCTAAAAAATCTTTTATCACTTTCCAATGGATATATTGAAGGAAGTTTTGATTGTTTCATTTCTAATATATGTTTCGATACTAGACATTTTATTGGAGACAATCAGCATTTATTTATTGCAATTGAAAGTGACAAGAGAGATGGGCATGACTTTATTGAATCCGCATATCAAAAAGGAATTAGATTGTTCCTTATTAACAAGGAATTAAACCAGTATCATAATGATGCAAGCTATCTTATCGTTGATAACACATTAGACACTTTACAAGATTGGGCTAAGTTCCACAGGAATAAGTTTAATTTACCAGTACTAGCAATTGCTGGGAGTTACGGTAAAACTATTGTGAAAGAATGGATATATCATTTTTTAAGAAGTGACTACAATATAATAAGAAGTCCAAAAAGTTATAATTCAAAACTTGGCGTAGCTCTTTCTCTATTAACAATAAATAAGTCTCATGATTTAGCCATAATTGAAATTTCAGTTTCAGAAGCTGGTGACATGAATTTAATCAAGAAAATGGTGAATCCGACTCATTCAATTGTTACTTCCCACAAAATAAATTTCACAAAAAAAATTCAAGATCAGAAAGCATTTCAAGACGAGATGAATATCCTTACTAAGAACATTAAATCATTTTCAAGCTCAACTGAACTGAACAATAAACTTGAATGTAATCTCCCAATTACTAGCTCAACCTATCAGAATGAAAATCAAATTGTAGTCATAGATATTGATAATCAAAGTTTTGAATTTATCCTTCCTTTTAAAAATAAAATTGCATTGGATAATTTCAGTTCATGTATAAACTTTCTTTACGGTTGGGGCGTACCTATTGAAAGACTTCAAACATTATCAATTTCATTGCCGAATGTTGCACTTAGACTTGAAACCCTAAAAGGAATTAACAATAGCACAATAATAAATGACAACTACAATGCTGATTTATCGTCAATTAAAATAGCTCTTGAAGCTGTTAAGGCTGAAAGCAAAACCAATAAAACTATAGTTATTCTATCTGATGTTTCAAAAGACAAAACATCATCTGACAAAATTTACAATCAAATTGGAAAATTGATTACTGAATTCCAAATAGATGAATTCTATGGGATTGGATCAGAAATTATGAAACATCAAAACCATTTTAGTGATAAATCTATTTTTCTCTTCGATTCTAAACAACTCATAAACCAACTTAAAAAAAGGGATTTCACAAATAAAACCATTTTAGTAAAGGGTGCTAACAAGTATAATTTTGGTGAAGTAGTTAATTATTTATCGGAGAAAACACATCAAACAACACTTACAATTAATTTAAATAACCTTTATAAAAATTATAATTATTATCGAAAAAAAGTTCCTAAGAAAGCAAAAATTCTAATCATGATAAAAGCTGCTGGATATGGGACTGGACTAATTAAAATAGCTAAAAAACTTTCAAATGTTAATGTTGATTATTTGGGCGTAGCGTACACTGATGAGGGAATTCAAATAAGAAATCAAAAAATCAATACTCCTGTTTTGGTCATGAATGTTGAAAAAAACTCAATCAATGATTTAATTGACCATCAACTAACCCCTTCAATTTATAATTTTGGTCAATTGGATGATTTCACAAGAGCGTTAATTAATAAAAATATATCTTCCTATCCGATTCATATAAAATTAAATACAGGAATGAATAGGCTTGGCTTTAATGAAGATGAATTAGAAGACCTAATGAATTATATTTCTTCTCAACCTGAAATTAGAGTCTCCGGGATATTCAGTCATCTTTATAATAGTGATGACATAGCCAATGAAAATATAACATTGTCACAAATTAAAAAATTTAAGACTTATTCCACTTTTATAGAAAATAGACTCGGTTACTCCACACTTAAGCACATTTTAAATAGCTCTGGAATTGAACACTACATCGATGCTACATTCGATATGGTTAGGCTTGGGCTGGGAATCTATGGTATTTCAGAAAACTATTCACTAAACAATGTTGCAACCCTTGAAACAACTGTTTCACATATTAGAAATATATTAAAAAATGAGAACATCGGATATGGAATAAATCCTTCACAAAAAGACACGAAAATTGCAATTATACCTATTGGGTATGCCGATGGTTTATCAAGAGTTTTGGGCAATGGTAATGGCAAAGTATTAATTAATGGAGAAATAGTTCCAACAATTGGAAACATCTGTATGGATATGACTATGATAGACATATCCGGTATTAATATTAATGTTGGAGATAGAGTTGAGCTATTTGGAGAAAACCTAAAAATACAAGAATTAGCTAGAGAAATGAATTCAATTCCTTACGAAGTTTTAAGTTCAATTTCAGAAAGAGTAGTTAGAATTTATACCGAAGATTAATGAAAAAGAAATTTGTCTCTAATTTAATTCTTGTTCTTTTTTTAAATCTTTTAATTAAACCATTTTACATTCTTGGAATTGATGCTGAGGTACTTAAAATAACTGAGCTAAATCAACCAGGCTCATACGGAAATTATTTTTCACTACTTAGTTTATCTTTTGTACTCAATATTTTTCTTGACCTTGGAATAAATAATTTTAATACAAGAAATATAGCACAAAACAATCAACTAATAACCAAGCATTTTTCAGGTATTTTTTCACTAAGGCTCATTTTAGGATTTGCTTATTTAATTATTTTATTCATTATTGGAGTTTCTCTTGGATATTCAAACTATCAAATAAAATGGCTAATTGTATTAGGTGTTAATCAAGTATTAATTGCCCTTATTTTATTTTTTAGATCAAACCTATCAGCTCTTCTTCATTTTAAGGAAGACAGTGTAATCTCGGTTACTGACAGATTATTATTGATTATTTTTTGTGGATTAATTATATGGGGAGGATTTTTTGAAAACACCATAACAATTGAACTTTTTATTATAACTCAAACCATTGCATATTCCTTAACTGCATTTATATCATTTATTTTAGTTTACAGAAAAACGAAGCTTTTTAAATTAACATGGGATTTACCTTTTTTCATGACCATAATTAAAAAAAGTTTTCCTTTCGCACTATTAATTTTCTTAATGTCTATTTATTATTATTCTGATGCGGTTATGCTTGAAAGAATTCATCCTGAAGGTAAAATTGAAGCAGCATCCTATGCGTTTGGTTACAGATTTTTTATGGCCTTTAATATGGTTGGCTTTTTATTTGCAAGTCTATTGTTACCAATTTTTTCGAAAATGCTTAAAGAAAATCAAAACATTAAGCCTTTAACGTGGCTTGCCTTTAAATTAATTTTTTGTTTTTCTATAATAGTAGGGACTTTACTTTGGTTTTTTAGCAACGATATTTTAGAATGGAGATACAATCTAATTGGGGATGACTTATTACATGCTACAAAAGCGCTTAAATGGTTAGGATTATCTTTTGTTGCGGTATCCGGCACATATATTTTTGGTACTCTTTTGACTGCAAAAGGAGAAATGAAATCATTAAATATTTTAGCTAGCATTGGAGTAGGAATTAATATTGTTCTAAATCTTATTTTAATTCCAATTAATGGAGCTGAAGGAGCAGCATTTGCCAGTATGATTACACAGTTTTTCACCCTATTATTCCAGCTCATAATATTTAAGAAACTGTTTGGTTTGCAACTGAACTCTAAATATCTATTCCAATTATTAGCATTTGCTAGCTTAAGCGTCATCACACCTTTTTATTTGCTTGATTTAGAAATAAATTGGGTTTACTCATTTTTCTTAAGCCTAATAATAATGTTGTTAATTTCATTAATAACACAATTAATAAGTATAAAAGATAGTTTAAAACTATTACATGAATATAAATCTAAGTTGTAGGCTTTGATCCTATAACTTACCTTTACTAATTATTTAATATATATTCTATGAATAATTCCAATAACATTGAATTTAACTCATTTGATTTAATAGCATTTGTATGGCGTAAAAGAAAAGTTTTTATTCTTGTTGGCTTACTTGCAGCTATTGCCTCTTCTATTGCATCATTCATGATAGAAGAGAAATATGAGTCAACCGTTACATTATACCCTGCAAAATCTAGTTCTGTGACTTTTAATGAAGTAATTACTGAGGATCAAAGTGTTTCTAAATTTGGTGAAGAGGATGAGGCTGAACAAATGCTTCAAATTTTGGAGTCCGGAATAATTAGAGATAAAGTCATTAAAAAGTATCAGCTTTTAAATCATTATGACATTGATATAGATGGTAAATATGTATACACAACACTCAATCAAACCTATGCTGAAAATATTCAGTTTAAAAGAAACAACAATGGTGCTGTACTAATCTCTGTAATGGATAAAAGTCCAGATACAGCAGCATTGATCGCAAATGACATAGCTTCTCTTTTCGATAGCACAAAAAACTCAATGATACATGAAAGAGCGCTCACAGATTTTTCAATTAAAAAAAATAAGCTAGCTAAATTAGAAAGTGAAATGCAAACCTTGAGAGACACAATGTCAGAGTTAAGCAGTATGGGCGTGGTAACTAATGATGCATATATTGCTTTAACAGAAGCCTTTGTTCAATCTAAAGACATACAAACAAAAAATGCATTTGAACAAAAAATGAAGATGACTGAAAAGTATGGATCTATTTTGAAATCTTTTCAAGTGAAAGTTGAATTTCTTTCAGAACGATTGGCAACCATGGAAACCTCATACGAGCAAGCAGAAAGTGATGCTAATAGTTTTTTATCGCATAAGTTCATTGTTGAGAAAGCTTCTGCGTCTGAAAGAAAAGCTTATCCAGTAAGATGGTTAATTGTTGTTTTATCAACCATTTCATCTTTAATTTTTCTATTAATTTATATGCTTTTTACTGAAAAAATTAAGCGTATCAACAATTAATGAAAACACTTTTTCTTTCAAAGTTAGGGACTATATTTTTCTCAATAGTTTTTATTTGTATTAATGCATTGTTGATTGCTAATGAGTATTATTTCCTAATCCCTCTTCCCCTTTTACTTCTTATTGTTTATTTAGGGATATTTAGACTTGATACACTATTGTTAACAATTGTATTCTGCACTCCTTTTTCTTTCAATTTTGAAGATTTATCAGCAGGAGGAATTGGCTTTTATTTTCCAACAGAACCACTACTATTTGCGTTAATGATAATTTTTATTTCTAAATCGTTAATTAATAAAGAATGGAAATATTCACACCACTTAAAACATCCTTTATCAATTATTATAATTATTCAGTTAACCTGGATTTTAATAACAACAATTGGCAGTGAACTTCCCATTGTATCTTTAAAATTCTTTCTTTCCCGTTCTTGGTTTATACTTCCTATGTATTTCTTTTCAATCCATATATTCAAAAGGGGGTTCAATGAAATTCATAAGTTTTTTTTAGCTTTTATCATTCCTCTTACAATAGTTTTACTTGTAACATTATTCAAACATGCTAGCATGGGATTCAGTGAAGAAGCTGGCCATTGGGTAATGTGGCCATTTTTTAAAGACCACACATCTTATGGAGCAATAATTGCTCTTTTCATACCAGTTATAATTGGATTAATAAGACTAAATAAACAGAATTATTCAAAAAAAGTGATTTTACAAATAGCATTAGTTATTTTTTTTATTGCACTTTACTTTAGTTATACCAGAGCTGCATGGCTTAGTATAATTGGGGCACTGGGCGTTTATCTATTATTTTATTTTAAAATTTCATTTAAATGGATTGCATTACTTGTTAGTGTAATATCCATAGGTTTAATTATTAATTCAACCGAAATAAACTACTTACTTCAAAAAAACAATGCAGAACACACTACAGAAAACTTTTCGGAAAGACTTGAATCGATGTCTAACATTTCTTCTGACGCTTCAAACCTAGAACGTTTTAACAGATGGAATTGCGCTATTAAACTTTTTAAAGAAAGACCTATTTTTGGTTGGGGTCCTGGAACGTATTCTTTTGTTTATTCACCTTTTCAAGATGCTAGTGACTTAACCATAATAAGCACCAATTTTGGTAATGGAGGAAACGCACATAGTGAATATTTAGGTCCTTTAGCTGAACAAGGCTTTGTTGGCATGATATTGATGGTTTTGTTGTTAACATGTTTTTTTTATCGAGCCAGTTGGTTGTACATAAAAACAAAAAATCAAAGCATTAAAACTATAACGATGATGGTCCTATTATCTTTGGTAACCTACTTTTCTCATGGCATTCTTAACAACTACTTAGACACGGATAAAGCTTCTGTGCCAATATGGGCAATGATGGCAATATTTGTTGCTTTAGATTGTTATCATTCAAAAAATATAATATCAAAAAAATAACTACGTATTAATAATACGTTCGAACTTCGTAGCTTTAATTCATGAATAAAATAAAATCTGTTTTTAGCTGTCAAAATTGTGGAAGCCAAAGTCCAAAATGGGTTGGAAAATGCTCAAGCTGTAATGAATGGAATACATATGTAGAAGAAGTAATTACAATAGAACAAACTAAAAACTCTCTTGTAAAAAAAACCAAAAATTCTGCTCATCTTATAAATGAGGTGCCATCACAAAACAATAAGAGAATTGTATTTATTGACAATGAATTTAACCGGGTGTTAGGAGGCGGGCTTGTATCAGGTTCTGTTGTTTTATTAGCTGGTGAACCTGGAATTGGCAAATCCACTCTGACTTTAAAACTTGCATTAGCCCTAAACAAAACTGTTTTGTACGTTTCTGGAGAGGAAAGTGCTGAGCAAATTAAAATGAGGGCACAAAGATTAAATATAGAAAGTGATAGTTGCTACATATTTAATGAAACTCAAATTTCTTCCATATTTATTCAAGCTGATAAATTAAACCCTGAATTAATCATTATAGACTCAATTCAAACATCAAATGTTGACTACATAGACTCATCACCTGGAAGTGTATCACAAATTAAAGAATGTACTAGTCAGCTAATAAAATACGCCAAAACAAAAGCGATTCCAATAATAATTATTGGTCATATTACAAAAGAAGGTTCAATAGCAGGCCCAAAAGTTTTAGAACACATGGTGGATACTGTTTTGCATTTTGAAGGTGATAAAAACTTTCTTTTCAGAATAATAAGAAGCATTAAAAATAGATTTGGAAACACAAGTGAATTAGGGATTTATGAAATGAGTGAAAAGGGTTTAATTGAAGTCCTTAACCCTAGTCAAGTTCTAAACTCTGAAAACAAAGAACAATTAAGTGGAGTTACCATAGGGTGCATGATAGAAGGCAATAGACCAATCATGATTGAAGTTCAGGCACTAACTTCTCCTGCCACATATGGAAACCCACAACGTTCTGCAACTGGATATGACTTAAGAAGATTAAATATGTTGTTAGCTGTTTTAGAAAAAAGGGGAGGATTAAAACTAAATCAAAAAGATGTTTTTCTAAACATTACAGGTGGAATAAAATTAATTGACCCTGCAGCTGATCTTTCGATAATAAGTGCAATTCTATCTTCAAATTTCGATCTTTGTATATCTTCAAAAACATGTTTTTCTGGTGAAGTTGGATTAAGTGGAGAAATCAGACCTGTTTCAAGAGTTAATCAAAGAATTAAAGAAGCTGAGAAACTTGGTATGGAGAAGATATTTATTAGTAAATATTCTAAAATAGAAGCAGCAAAAACCTTTAGTATAAAGGTGATAAAAATTGGAAAAGTGCAAGAGCTAGTCCAATATCTTTTTAAATAGGTTTAGACAATAAAGAGTTTATCAACTTCTATTTTATATTTGCATTTAATTAAATTATTATTTTGAAAATAGAAGAAATTGAACAGGATATACTTGATGAATTTAGTTTGTTTGACAACTGGATGGATAAGTATGAGTACATAATTGAACTGGGTAAAGACCTACCTAAAATAAACCCTGAGTCAAAAACAAAAGAAAACTTAATTAAGGGTTGTCAGTCACAAGTTTGGTTAGATGCTGATTTAACAAATAACGTAATAAATTTTACAGCGGATAGTGATGCTATAATCACGAAAGGGATAATCGCTTTACTGGTAAGAGTATTAAGCAGTCAATCTCCAAAAGACATAATGAATGCTAAATTAAATTTCATTGATGAAATTGGGCTAAAAAACCACTTATCTCCTACTAGAGCAAATGGCCTATTAGAAATGGTAAAACAAATGAGAGCATATGCTTTTGCATTTTCTATTAAACAATAATTAAGATAGCTTAAAGTAATGAACGATAAATTGGATAAGAAAAAAATAGAAAATAAAATCATAAATGTACTCAAAGCGATTTTTGATCCAGAAATTCCTGTAGATATTTATGAGCTAGGGTTAATCTACGAAATCAAAATTGATGACAATGGAAATGTTGGGATTGACATGACACTTACTTCTCCAAATTGTCCTGTAGCTGAAAGTCTTCCAAAAGAGGTTGAAGATAAAGTTGCAGATGTTCATGATGTTGCTTCGTCAAAAGTAAATATAGTATTTGACCCTCCATGGGACAAGGAAATGATGAGTGAAGAAGCAAGATTAGATTTAGGAATGTTATAAATTATAACGAATGAAAAAAATAGGTATTGATGCAATAGATTATTATGTTCCACCTATAGCATTGCCAATAAAAGCGCTAGCAGAAGCCAGGAATATTGAAGCTGCCAAACTAGAATTTGGTCTTGGATTGAAGTCTATGGCCATTACTGATACTGATGAAGATTCTGCATCAATGGCTGCTAATGCACTAATTAAATTAATACTTAATAATAACATTGATCCAACTAAAATTGGCAGAATATATCTTGGAACAGAAAGCTCTTTAGATGCTGCTAAACCATCAGCAACTTATGCCGTTGGAGTTGTTGAGAGAAAACTAAAAAATAAATTTGGAGAAAGATGCTTTAAAAACTGTGATGTCGTAGACTTAACTTTTGCATGCATTGGTGCTGTTGATGCACTTGAAAACTGCCTTGACTGGGTTAGAAATAAAGAAGGTAGATTAGCTATAATTATAGCTTCAGATGTGGCAAAATACGAACTTAATAGTCCTGGCGAATACACTCAAGGTGCTGGAGCAATTGGGATACTAATCAAAGAAAACCCTGCTATACTTGAAATTAAAGACCAATGGGGAGTTGCAATGGAAAGTGTTGGTGATTTTTTCAAACCTAGGAAATTATTAAAGAATAGCGATTTAAAAGATGTTCAAATCAAAGATTTTCTTGAAACAAAAAAACAGGAAATAGAAATTTACTCTGAGGAACCTGTTTTTGATGGGCAGTACTCAAATCTATGTTATAAAACCAGAATTGAAGAAGCTTTAGAATATTTTCAAAAAAAATACAATCCTAATTATTTGAATGACTGGGAGCATTTAATATTTCATTTACCCTATGCATTTCAGGGAAGAAGAATGATATTAGACATTTGGCTAAACTGGCTTAAAGAAAATAATATTTTTTCTAGTTTAGAAGAAGAAATTGGATCTTTAAATAAAGAAGAATTTAAGGCTTGGAAAAAAGCTGCTTCCAAATCAAAACTATTTAAAGCTTTTATTTTCAACAAAATTGAAGCAGGTGAAAAAGCATCTTCATTGATAGGGAACATGTACACTGCATCTATTTTTATGTCCTTTCTAAGTTTACTTTCTGAAAGTCTAAGTAATACAAAAAATATTGAAGGAGACACTGTTGGATTCTTAGCATATGGAAGCGGTTCGAAATCTAAAATTTTCCAAGGAGTGATTCAAAAAAATTGGTCTACAAAAATTAAGCATCTCGATTTATTTAAAAGCATTTCTTCTAGAAAAGAAATCGATTTTGAAACTTACGAAAAATTACATAATAAAGAAATAACAGATCCAATAATAGATAAAGAATCTATTTCATTAGAAAGAATAGAATCAATAGAAAACAAAACTGGATACAGAATATATAATTAATGGACTCCATTGAGAATAAAATAGCTAAAAGTGGGTTAATCACTCTTGAAATGAAAAATTTCAAAGGCGATCAAAAACGATCAGTAATTGACATAAAAAACTGGCTTTTCGAAGGACTAATTTTAAAGGAAAAACTTTTTAGAGAATACATCAAAAATCACGATTGGTCTCAATATAAAAATCATTACGTGTCTATACATTGTAGCGAAGATGCAATAATACCAGTTTGGAGCTATATGCTTGTAGTTGCGAAATTAAAACCATTCACATCTAACATAGTAATGGGTAACGAAAAAGAATTAGAAAGATTTATTTTTAATTTAAATATCGCTGAAATTGATTTATCATCTTTTATAGATAAGAGGGTGTTAATAAAAGGGTGTAGTGAAACATATATTCCTGAAGAAAGTTTTCTAAAAATAGTAAGTACCTTACAAGGAACCGTTAAATCAGTAATGTTTGGTGAAGCATGTTCAAATGTTCCGATTTTTAAGTCATAAGAACATAAAAGCAATCAAAAAGGTCTTTTTAGTTTAATAAGCTCTTTCATTGACACCTTCCATATAGTTGATGAAAGATTTGTTCACTACTTTATTTCCTCCTGGTGTTGGATAATTTCCAGTAAAATACCAATCTCCTGTATTTCCTGGACAAGCCTCATGCAAATCTTCAACTTTTTGGAAAATAATTTGAACACCAGCATTAATATCTTTATGCGTCAACAATTCTGAAACTTTATCAGAAACTTGCTGATAAGTAAAAGGTTCATATATTTTTTTAACAAAGTTTTCACTTTTCAAATTTCCATTTTTATCTGCATCCTTACACAAACTATAAACTTCATCGAGTAGACTTTGTTTTCCATTTTCTTGAATCAATGCAATTGCAGCCTGAAAAGCAATAAAATCGCCTAATTTAGCCATATCAATTCCATAGCAGTCTGGATATCTTATCTGTGGCGCTGATGAAACAATAATAATTTTTTTGGGTTCCAATCTATCCAAAATTCTAATTACACTTTGCTTCAAAGTTGTTCCCCTAACAATTGAATCATCAATTACAACAATATTATCTTCATGCCTTCTAATAGACCCATAAGTTATATCGTACACGTGAGCCACCATTTCATCGCGAGAATCATCTTGAGTAATAAAGGTTCTAAGCTTTGCATCTTTTACCATTATTTTTTCAGCTCTGGTACTTATCGAAAGAATATCTTTAAGCTTATCTTCTCTATTAGGATCATCTTCTTTTAACTCAGATATTTTTTTCAGCTTAACATCTGTAAGGTATTTTTCGGTTGCTTTTACCATTCCATAATAAGACATTTCTGCTGTGTTTGGAATGAAAGAAAAAACCGAATTTCTTAAGTCATAATCAATAGCTTTTAAAACGTGAGGAGTAATTAAACTTCCTAATTTTTGTCGTTCTTTATAAATGTCTTTATCTGTTCCTCTTGAAAAATAAATTCTTTCAAACGAACATTTTGAAAGGCTGGTTGATTCAATAATTTTTTCCTCTCTAGCCGTATTTTCATTTTTCTTAATCACCAATGCGTGGCCAGGCGAAAGTTCATTGATCGATTCCCATTTCACATTGAATGCTGTTTGTATTACAGGTCTTTCTGATGTAACAACTAAAACCTCATCATCTTCGTACCAAAACGCTGGTCTTATTCCATTTGGATCTCTTAAAACAAAAGCATCTCCATGACCAAATAAACCTGCCATAACATAACCTCCATCCCAATCCATTGCAGAGTTTTGTAAAATATTTTTAATATTTAAATCTTCAGCAATCAATGATGAAATATCTTTATTCGAATGATCTTCTTTTGAAAATTTTTCAAATAATCTTTGATTTTCTTGATCAAGAAAGTGTCCTATCTTTTCAATAACAGTTATAGTATCAGATTTTTCTTTTGGATGCTGACCAATATTTACCAATAAATCAAACAAGTCATCTACATTGGTCAAATTAAAATTACCTGCAACAACTAGATTTCTAGTCATCCAATTGTTTTGACGCAAAAATGGATGACAATTTTCAATGCTATTTTTCCCAAATGTTCCGTAACGTAAATGACCTAAAAACAATTGCCCCATAAAAGCTTCATTATTTCTCAAGTAATTAGCATCTTTTAATTTTTCAGGAGACGAATCATTTAGGGTCTGGAATCTCTTATTTACATAAGAAAACAAATCTTTAATGGGCTGTTGATCGACACTTCTGTATCTAGAAATATACCTAGTTCCTGGGGCAACATCATATTTAATATTTGCCAAACCAGCACCATCTTGACCTCTGTTGTGTTGCTTTTCCATCAACAAATACATTTTGTTGATTCCATAAAGAGCACTTCCATATTTTTCAATATAGAATTCTAATGGTTTTTTTAGTCTAAGAAGTGCAATTCCGCACTCGTGTTTTATAGCATCACTCATAAGGAAAATTTATCTTGCACAAGATTACAACCTTTATATCAATTATACGTTTTCAAAATATAGTAATTTTAAATAATTGAAAGACATTGTTAACATATCCTATTTCAAGCAACTGGTTTTTATTGTTGGGCTAATCCAATACACATCAGTAAAAACTCAAGAGAATAATGCCCCGATTTTCATTAAAAACAATGGGCAATTCAATTCAAAAATTGAATTTAAATTGACCGTTAATGCTGGTGATATTTTCTTTGAAAGAAGTAAAATAACATATAATTTATTTCAAAAAGACATATTAAACGAAATCAAACACAATCCTGAGAACACAAAAAAAGCACTAAAGAGTCATGCCTATGAGGTTATTTTCAATCAATCTAATCAAGATAGTAAACCATATGGAACTTATAAAAACAACGCTTACAACAATTATTTTATTGGACCAGATACAACTAAATGGAAATCTAATGTCCCTTCATACAAAGAATTACATTATGACAACCTATATGAAGGAATAGATTTAAAATATTATGAAAAAAACGGGAAACTCAAATACGATTTTATTGTTGGTGCTAATGCCGATCCTAATAAGATTAAAATGTCATACAATGGCTTAGATTCTATTTATAAATTAAGGGGAAATTTGATTCTAAAAAACTCTTTAGGAAATGTTATTGAACAAAAACCTTATGCTTATCAATTTAAAAGAGGGAAAAAAATTGAAATTCCCTGTTCGTTTGAACTTGTTGGCAATGAAGTTGGCTTTATTTTTCCTAAAGGTTATAACAAAGGCCTTGAGCTAATTATTGATCCTGTTTTAATTTTTTCTACATATTCTGGATCCACAGCAAACAATTGGGGACAAACAGCAACTTACGACAACAGTGGCAACCTTTACGCTGGAAGTATTGCTTTTTCATTGGGATATCCAACAACACTTGGTCCATTTCAAGCTTTTTACCAAGGTAATCCTAGCAACATATGGGAATCTGACATCTGTATATCTAAATTCAACAGTACAGGGACAGGTTTAATTTATAGCACCTATTTAGGAGGCACAGGCAATGAAAACCCTCATAGCTTGGTTGTCAATGACAACAATGAGTTATTTGTTTTTGGAAGTACTGGATCAAATGACTTCCCTACAACTTTAGGATGCTACGACAATACTTTTAATGGGGGCAGTTCGTGGGCTTTTTTGGGTATAATTGATTACAACAATGGGATTGATGCCTTCGTAACAAAATTTTCAAGTACTGGAAACAGCCTCATTGGCTCTACTTATATTGGAGGCTCAGGAAATGACGGAGTAAACCTTACCAGTTTAGTAGCTAATTATGCGGACGATTATAGAGGAGAAATTATAGTAGATAGTTTAGATAATTGTTGGATTGCGTCATCTACCTCATCTACTGATTTCCCAATGGTAAACCCTGTTCAAAACAGCAATGGAGGAAATCAAGATGCTATAGTTTTCAAACTAAATAACACCCTAACCAACCTAGAATGGAGTACATATTTTGGAGGTAGCGGAGACGAAGCGGGTTATTCCATTCAACTGGACAACCAAAATCAACCTGTAATAACAGGAGGAACTGAAAACTCTTCATTGCCTACTACAACTAATGTTATTCATCCCAATTCACAAGGTGGTCAAGATGGATTTTTAACAAAATACAATGTATCATCAAATACTATTCAGAACTGCACATACATTGGAACTAGTTCTTATGACCAGTCTTATTTTGTTCAATTGGATGACCAAGACAATATTTATTTATTTGGTCAAACTGGTGGAAACTATCCCGTAACAGGATCGTCAGTTTATTCAAATCTCTTAGGAACACAGTTCATACACAAATTAAGTCCTTCAATGGATGCTACAATTTTTTCAACAGTATTTGGAAGTGGAAATCTTCAAGTTAATATTTCTCCCTCAGCATTTTTAGTATCTAACTGTGGTTTAATTTACATTTCTGGATGGGGAGGCACAGTGAATCAGTCAGGCAATACAAACAACATGCCTATCACTTCAAACGCTTTTCAGAACACAACAGATGGAAGTGATTTCTATTTGGCTGTTTTTGACAACAATGCCCAATCACTTTTGTATTCTACATATTTTGGTGGCGGACAAAGTAGTGAACATGTTGACGGAGGAACCAGTAGATTCGACAAAAATGGTAAAATATATCAGGCTGTTTGTGCAGGTTGTTTTAATAATTCTGACTTCCCCACTTCTCCAGGAGCATATGCTTCTCAAAATTTAAGCAGTTGCAATTTAGGTGTTTTCAAATTTGCATTTGAAAACATTGTTCCATCAATAAGTGTTCCTCAGTCATTTGTTTGTTTACCCAATTCTTTTCAATTTACCAATCAATCACAAGGAGGTAATGTATACAATTGGGATTTTGGAGACGGTACTACATCAAATCAATTTTCTCCATCTCATATTTATGCAGATACAGGCACATTTGATGTTACTCTTATTGTTTCGGACTCAATTTCCTGTATTAATTCAGATACCGCAATAATTCAAGTAAATGTATACGCGCTCAATAACGCCTCAATTGTTGGGAATGATACGATTTGCTTAGGTGATTCTACTTTACTAACTGGTTATGGAGGAACAGATTATTTATGGACACCATCATCCTATTTGAGCAACAGTACATCACAGCAAGTTTATGCAAGTCCCCCTTCAAATACCAACTACACATTAACTGCAACAGATAGTTGTGGAGTAGATTCTTCTTCAATATCTATCGTAGTAATATTAGATAATTACCAAATAAGTCCAGACACAAGCCTATGCATAGGAGACTCAGTGCAAGTTAATATTTCTGGCGGGGTAGATTATTTTTGGTATAGTTTAGGAGGCCTAATTTACCCCGATAGTTCTAGTCCATTTTTATTTCCTAATTCTGATCAATATTATTATGTTGAAATTATTACTGATTTTAATTGTGTTTTTAAGGATTCTATTCTTGTAGAAGTTGATAATTCTATTCCTCAAATTAACTTAGTCAATGACACATCTGTATGTATTGGAGATTCTATCTTTTTTTCATTGAATAATTTAAATAACGCAACATGGACTCCTACTCAAAATCTTAGTAATTCAAATGATATTAATACTTGGGCTTCACCTAACAATGACATAACTTATTATGTAAGTTCAACCAATCAATGTGGTACATCTTTAGATTCTGTATATATTAACGTGTTAGGGGTTTCAGGCAATTCTTATGGTGACACTATAATTTGCAAAGGTGACACTGTTCTATTAACAGCAGAAATGGGTGAATCTTATCTTTGGACACCTCAAAACAGTTTATCAGCTCCCGATAGTGCCATAACAAATGCTTTTCCAAACTCAACTACTATGTATGAAGTTACCATAACTAACAATTTAGGTTGTGACGTCACCTTGCAAGTTGAAGTTATTGTTCGACCTTCTCCATATGTTGATGCTGGCCCAACGCAGTGGAGTTCTTTTGGAAATATGACAACACTTCAAGGAAGCACAAATTCAACAATTTTCTATTGGGATAACAACGAATGGCTTTCTTGTTATGATTGTTTAACCCCAAAAGCAGCACCATCTGAAAATGCCTATTATGTTTTAAATGTTATAGATAGTTTTGGATGTTATAATACAGACACTACTTTCATTAATATGGAAGGGTTTATTTATGTTCCGAATACTTTCACTCCAAACAACGATGGTATAAACGATGTATTTGAAATAAAGGGGGAGTATATTAATAACTTTAATTTATGGATATTTAACAGATGGGGTGAACAAATATATTTTACAGATGTTCAAAATGATTTTTGGGACGGAACTCATATGAATGAGAACTGTAAAATTGACGTTTACGTATGGAAAATTGAATACTTAGATGCCAGGAATAACATTGGAAAATTAAAAGGACATGTAAACCTTTTGCGCTAAATAAATCTCTCGTCTGCTTCCATAATTTCTCCTGAAACTGGACAGGTTCTTAACTTTTCATCGCTGTAAAACTTTCTAAAAACAGGTAAAAAATCTTTTTCAATATTAGTCAGGTGAAAATATTCATCGTACAAAAGCGCATTTTCTTTTTCAGAAAACCACATTAATCCATCTTTATGGTGAGGTTTTCTTTTTCTTTCAATGACCAGGCCAACAGAATTGGCTGAACGTATTGGTGAATGTGGAATTTTTGCAGGCAACAAAAACATTTCTCCTTCTTTAATGTGTACATCAACACATTTTCCATTTTGCTGTGTTTTAACTAAAATATCTCCCTCTAATTGAAAAAACAATTCTTCCGTTTCATTGTAATGATAATCTTTTCTTGCGTTAGGTCCCCCAACAATCATTACAATGTAATCGCCAGATTCAACGTATAAGTTTTTATTTCCTACAGGTGGTTTTAATAAAGATCGATTGTTTTCAATCCATTTAAACAGGTTAAAAGGTTTAGCGATACTCATTTTTTTTTGTTTAAATTTAAGTAAATTATAAATAAATGAGAAGCATTTTTTTCATTATCATTATTATATCCTTAAGCAGCACTTATAGTCAAAGTACAGGTTTTGAAGAAATAAATGTAAATAACATTAACACTCGATTTTATTCTGACGGAAGCATGTTTACTAACCAACAAAGTGCTGATCCATTTTATGAAATTGGACAAGGTAGTAACCAGCATACTATTTTTTCTTCTAGACTATGGGTTGGGGGGTTAGATTCGCTTAACAATTTACATTTAGCAGCTGACACTTATTTTGCAAAAGATTTCTACCCTGGTCCTGTAAGCAATAACAATCATTATACTACATCACACAATAATTACAATTTAGTTTAGAAAATTTCAAAGCAACAGGTTGATGATTTCAAACAATGGTACAACTGTAGCATAACACCTGGATGTATTCCTGATCCAAATTATTCTATTCCAAATGTTATAAATAATTGGCCTGCTCATGGAGATGTGTCAAATGGTCAAAATTATTACATAGCACCCTTCTTTGACTACAATCAAGATGGAACATATGATCCAATTAATGGCGATTACCCATGTATTAAAGGCGATGAAGCTATATTTACTGTTTTTAATGATGATTATACCCACGCAGGTTCAGGCGGTAATCCTATGAGAATTGAAATTAGAGCTATGCATTACGCATACAATAGCTCTGATTCTGCTCTTGATAATACTATTTTTTCACAATTTACAATGGTAAATTTTTCAAATCAAACCTATCACGATGTAATGATAGGCCTTTTTGAAGATATGGATATTGGTTGTAGTGAAGATGATTATGTTGGCTGTGACATTAGCAGAAGTTTAGCTTTTACCTACAATGCTGATTCAATTGACAATCAAGGTTGTTGGTTAGGTGGATCTCCACCTTTTTTCTTTAATCCCCCCGTCCAAGGCACCGTTGTTTTAAAAGGTGTAAAACAAGATCCCGATTCAATCGATAACCCACTAACTAACACAAGTAATATTTCAACCGCTATAAACCAAAACGGCATACCATATTCTGGATTAGGATGTGGATATGGAGATGGCATAATTGACAATGAAAGATACGGCATGAGAAGGTTTGTTTATTTTGACCGAACATTACCATCTGCAATATATGGAAGTCCTCAAAACGCTATGGAGTATTACAATTTTATGAACGGTTTTTGGAGAGACGGTACTAATTTTACTTTTGGGGGGACAGGTCATCAAAACAGCAATGGAGGAACTACAATACCTACCAACTACTGCTTTCCGAAAAAAAGTGATCCTTTTGATTGGGGGACTAACGGAGTTAGTGTCCCACACATAAATTGATCTGAAGAAGAGCCTGGTGGTGGTATTAATGCCAATGCTAAAGGTGATAGACGAATATTAACTGTTATGGGACCTTTTTCAATGCATCCCCATGAATCTAAAGAATTTACATTTGCTCATATTACTGCTAGAAAAAACAACAATCTCATAGTTTCAGAAAACATTGAATTACTTAAAACATATACAGATGAAATTATAAATTTTTACAACTGTGATGTTCCTGGAATGTACGGATCATGTGGAAGCCCCATAATTTCAAATGATGCCATAAAACCTATAAATAAACAAACCATAAATATTTTCCCAAACCCTTCAAACAATGTACTTTACATAAAAAGCAATCAAACAATTGAAAGTATTTTCTTGTACGACATAACTGGTAAAAACATTATTAATAAACAAATAAAAAGCAACTTCAGTCAGTTAAACATCTCTTCTCTTAAAAACGGAGTTTATGTATTACACTTGGTTGATAAAAATCAGAAAATTACTGTAAAGCAAGTAATTAAAAACTAAGGCTTAATCTCATTTTGAATAGCTTGGAAGAATTTATTGAATTCTTCCAAATAGCTGTTCATATTTTGTTTTACCACCTCAAAACTACATTCTAAATTATTGGAATAATTTATCCTTCTTCCAATACCATGCAATGCTCGTTTTATGCCCTTTTCACTTTTATAATTATTTAGCCAATCGTCTCTTTTCATGTATCTATACATGAATCTAATTTTATTTGGCATTTCATTTTTAAAGCTATCTAAAACAGTATAATACCTAACGATTTCTTTTTCAAGGTCAAGCGAGTTAGTTTTAAGTTCATATTGCCATAACAAATAATCAAAAACAATATCGTTGATAACTCCCCCCATTTTAGGAAACCCTTCATAAAACCTTCTTTTACCTGCTAAATAATGTGAATTGGTATCTGTAAAATCATCTATAAAACGGTGCAACAAAACCCCCTCTTGCACTTTTTTTGGCAAATCTAAATAGGACTTACCTTTTACCGCATCTGCAATAAAATTGCCAAACAACACTTCATTGTCGTTTCCCGACAACACCAAATGACCTAAGTAATTCACCGTATTAAATTAAGGATAAAACTGAATCAGCCAACGACAGTTCAGAACTTTCATAGGCTTGATAAACAGAACCAACTCCAGCATTTTTTAAAGCTTTGGTAGTGCTTGAGCCTATGCTAACTATTTTTTCATTTTGAAATGTATTGCTTACTAAGAATGCAGCAACATTGCTTGGGCTTGTAAAAACCAAATAATCTTGATTATCTATTGAAGCATTGTTAAATGTGGTTTTGTAGGTAACTTTAATGACTTTATTTGCGTTAGGTATTTTTTCTTGAACTGAACCCAAACTCACATCAGATGACGGAAAGAAAACCACTTCATCAGAAAGAATTGAATTGGCAAAAGAGTTAGCAACGATTTCTGGTGACCCTTCTCCAACGAAGTCAACCTTAATTCCGTTTTTCTGGATGTATTTAGCAGTTGCTTTTCCGAAAGCTGCTATTTTTTTTGAGTTAAATTCAGGTATTAGATTGATAATTGAATCAAATGCAAAAGCTGAATTTATAAATATCCAATCGCAGTTTGGCAAACTAGTTTGTGTTATTATTTTTTTATCAATTAAGGATTTCCCAACAACCTCATTTCCAAAGTTTGATAATAATTTTTTAAATATACTATCCTCATGTAGCGATCTAGAAATCCATATTTTTTTGGAAATCAAATTTGATTTAACTTTGGATACAATAGCCCCAACATCTTCAGATTTGGTAACAAACCTAAATGGTTTTTCATCTACCTTATTTGCAAAAGTTACCCAAGTAGTTCGTTCTCCTTCATCGTTTAATTCAGAATATGCTCCAAAGGGAGAGTGGCATCCACCACCTATTCCATTCAAAATATTTCTTTCAAAATTCACATTCTCATAAGTAGAAGAATCATTTAATTTTGACAACACATCCATCAAAGCAGAATCGTTGTCTCTTATTTGCAATCCTAATGCGCCTTGTGCAGGTGCTGGAATAAAAAATTGAGGTGATAAGTCAAAAACAAAAAAAGCAGATAAATCCAATTCTAATCTATTTAAACCAGCTTTAGCAAGCACAATGCCGTCATACTCTCCAGAACTTAATTTATTTACTCTTGTTGGAACATTTCCTCTTAAATCCTTAATTTCCAAATCGTCTCTAAACAACAACAATTGGTTTTTTCGCCTTGCTGAAGATGTACCTACAATTGCACTTTTTTTGATATTTAATTCATTGGACTCATCAACAGCGTTCTTATTGATCAACAAACAATCAGATGGGTTTTCTCTGACAGGTACCGCACCTAAACAAAGACCTTTGGGTTGGTCTGTTTCCAAATCTTTTAAAGAATGAACCGCTAAATCTATTTCTTTATCAATCAAAGCTTTTTCAATCTCCTTAGTAAAGAATCCTTTGCCTTCAATTTTATCAAAACTTAAATGCTGAATTTTATCTCCTTTGGTCTGAATAATCTTTATTTCAACAGTGCAGCTAATGAACTCCAACCTACTTTTAATGTAGTTAGCTTGCCAAAGTGCTAAATCGCTTCCTCTTGAGCCTATAATTATGTGAGAATTCTGATTGGGCATAAATAAAAGAGGAGAAGTTATTTTAACAAAATATCTTTAGCCAAAACCATTGGAACACTAATGTATTTTTTCTCCATATATTGAATAAACTTATCTAAAACTTCTCTTGAATTATCATCCATTTTAGCTAATTCCTTAACAAAAACCTCATCGTAAGCTTTTTGCTTTATATCTTTTATGCTTTTAGGAACATCACTTAGAGCTCTTTCTATTTGTCTTTCTTTTTCAGCAAATTTATAATCGATTATTTGTTCGTCAATTATATTCAAACAAATATTGATTTCTTTTTCTCTAAATTTTAGGTTTTTCTCAGCAATAATTTTCAAATCTTTAACAGTAATCAACTCCACTGAAAAATCATCACGAATTTCGTTTGAAAAATCATTTGGAACAGCCAAGTCAACAATTATTTTATGTTGTTTATCATCAGC
>JBELEU010000001.1:36318-44680 GCA_042093455.1 Crocinitomicaceae bacterium
AGCTATTATAGATGAATAAATCTCTTTTGTTATGACGGGTTCTTGAAGTCCTGTACAAGTTATGATTAAATCGAAATCTTCTTTTTCGACTCCCAACTTAGATAATAATTTAATGTTCGCGCCTAACTTTAAATTATCACTTAATTTTTGTGCATTTCCTAAGCTCCTGTTGTAAATGGTGTAGTTGTGAGCAAAACCCTTACTAACAAATTTCAACATAGAAGTTATGGTCTTACCGGCCCCAATAACTAAAATATTCTTTGAAGAATCAAGTAGGTGTTTTTGAAGTTCTAAATAGGATAAAGAGACTACTGAAACAGGCTTTTTAGCAATATTACTTTCAGTGTATATTTTTTTAGCTGTCTGAACAGTTTTTTGAATAAAAACCCTCAATACGTCACCACAAACATTATACTCTTTACAATCTTCGTAAGCTTTTCTAACTTGAGTTATAATTTCTCGCTCTCCAATTACTAGAGAGTCCAATGAAGATGCCACTGAAAATAAATGGTGAACTGCTGATTGGGCTGTAAATATTTCAAGACGACTTGTGAAATCATCTATTTGACTGTTTGTAAAGTCTTTATTTACAAGTTTAATAAACTTTGAGAGGTAAGTTTTGTTAAATGTTTGATTAGCAGATATTATAAACTCAACCCTGTTACACGTAGATAAATATATAATTTCATCAAAATTAAGTTGATCTTTAAGCTCCTTTAATTTTGCAGGTCTATCTACGTCATTGAGATGAAATAACCCTATTTCATCGAATTCAAATTTCTTGTGCGTGAATGCTATTATTCGTAAAGAATCCAACTCTTAAATTTAGTGTTACAAATTTGCATCAAGTTGATGCAAAGATTTGTCATTAAATTGTCATTGATTGATAGAATTAATCTATTTAAGAGCTCAGCGATAGTATTGGATAATTAAAGATAGACAAAATGGTAAATATTAGTATTTTTACAAAACAAGAATTTTATACATGAAGTATTTACCAATTGATAGAAAATTATTTATTCATAATCGTGAGAGATTTTGTAACCATATGAATAAAAATTCGGTTGCCATTTTTAATTCAAATGACATTTTTGCAACTGGAGCAGACAGCACACTTCCTTTTGTTCAACATCGAGATATTTTTCATCTTTCTGGTGTAGATCAAGAAGAAAGTATTTTGGTTTTATTCCCCGATTGCAATGACCCCAAACACAGAGAAATTTTATTCTTAAAGGAAACCAACGAACACATTGCGGTTTGGGAAGGTGAAAAACTAACCAAAGAAAAAGCCTTGCAAGTTTCAGGAATTGAAACCGTTTATTGGTTAAATCAATTCGATACCATTTTCAACCAACTAATCACTGAATCTAGTGTCATTTATTTAAACTCTAACGAACATTTAAGGGCTAATACTGAAGCAGAAACTAGAGAAGATCGATTTGTTAAAAATTTTAAAACGAAATATCCTCTTCAAAAAATAGAACGAAGTGCACCAATAATGCATTTAATAAGGTCTGTCAAGCATCCTATTGAAATTGATTTAATGCAAAAAGCTTGTGACATCACCAACAAAGGGCTTAGAAGAATCTTATCTTCAATAAAACCTGGGATTATGGAATATGAAATTGAAGCAGATTTAATGCACGAATTTCTTTCAAACAGGTCGCAAGGTTTTGCTTACACCCCGATAATTGCATCAGGCATGTCCGCTTGTGTGCTTCACTACATTGAAAACAATAAAAAATGCAATAGTGGTGAAGTGATTTTACTTGATTTTGGAGCTGAATATGCTAATTATGCTTCGGATTTAACAAGGTGTATCCCTGTGGATGGTAAATTCACCCAACGACAAAAAGAAGTGTATAACGCTGTATTACATGTGAAAAATGAAGCTACAAAACTACTTAAGCCAGGTGTTTCTTTGAAAGAGTATCATCTTAAAGTTGGTTCATTAATGGAAGAACAGTTAGTGAAATTAAAACTAATTTCAACTACTGACATTAAAAATCAGGACCCTAAGTGGCCTGCTTATAAAAAGTATTTCATGCATGGAACTTCTCACTACATTGGATTAGACACTCATGATGTTGGATCGTGGATTAATCCAATTGAGGAAAACATGGTATTCACAGTTGAACCAGGAATATATATACCTGAAGAAAAACTTGGTATAAGGCTTGAAGATGATGTGGTAGTTCAAAAAAGTGGTAACCCATTTAATTTAATGAGAAACATCCCAATTGAAGCGGATGAAATTGAAGAATTAATGAATTAAAATTATGGCTAAAAACAAATTATTATCTGAAAAAATAGCCGAATCTAAATTAGGAGGAGGAGAAAAAAGAATAGAAGCTCAACACGCCAAAGGTAAACTTACTGCAAGAGAACGAGTTGAACTTTTATTGGACACCAACAGTTTTGAGGAAATAGGAGGACTAGTCACTCACAGATCAACAAATTTTGGATTAGAAAAAACCAAAATTCTAGGTGATGGTGTTGTTACTGGATATGGAACTGTAAACGGTAGATTGGTCTATGTTTTTTCTCAAGATTTTACAGTCTTAGGTGGATCTCTTGCCGAAGCTCATGCAGAAAAAATTTGCAAAGTGATGGATTTATCACTTAAAAATGGCGCTCCACTAATTGGACTAAATGACTCTGGTGGTGCAAGAATTCAAGAAGGTGTTGTTTCTCTAGGAGGATATGCTGACATATTTTATAAAAATACAAGAAGTTCAGGTGTTGTTCCTCAAATTTCTGCAATAATGGGTCCTTGCGCTGGTGGAGCAGTATATTCCCCTGCATTAACTGATTTTATATTCATGGTGGAAAATACTTCATACATGTTTGTTACCGGCCCAAATGTTGTCAAAACGGTCACTAACGAAGAAGTTACTGCAGAAGAGTTAGGTGGAGCAGAAACTCATAGTTCGAAGTCGGGAGTAACTCATTTTTCATGTCAAAACGAACTACATGCTATAAATTCTATAAAAAAACTTTTGTCTTACATTCCACAAAATTGTGAAGAAATAGCTCATCACAACGAATATGCTATTGAAAATGAGGTTAGAGAGAGTTTAAGCGAAATTATTCCAGAAAACCCCAATCAGCCTTATGATATTCGTAAAGTTATTGATGAAATTGTAGACAAAGACTCCTTTTTTGAAGTTCATGAAGGATACGCTCAAAACATAGTAGTAGGTTTTTCCAGAATTGCCGGTAGGTCTGTAGGAATTGTCGCCAATCAACCAGCTGTTTTAGCAGGTGTTCTTGATGTTGATGCGTCTAAAAAAGGAGCTAGGTTTGTACGATTTTGTGATGCTTTTAATATTCCTCTTGTTGTGCTTGAAGATGTACCAGGCTTTTTACCAGGAACAGATCAAGAATGGAACGCTATCATCACCAATGGAGCTAAATTATTGTATGCATTTTGTGAAGCAACAGTTCCCAGAATTACAGTCATTACAAGAAAAGCATATGGAGGAGCATACGATGTAATGAATTCCAAACATATCGGAGCTGACATGAATTTTGCTTGGCCAACAGCCGAAATAGCAGTAATGGGCGCCAAAGGAGCGGCAGAAATTATTTTCAAAAAAGAAATCAAAGCTGCAGAAGATTCTGATGCAACATGGAAAGAAAAAGAAAAAGAATATGCAGATTTATTTGCTAATCCTTACAATGCTGCAGCAAGAGGCTACATTGACGAAGTTATCTTCCCATCTGAAACAAGAGTTAAACTCATAAAATCTCTCAAGATGTTAGAAAACAAAGTGGAACACTTACCAAAGAAAAAACACGGTAATATTCCGCTATAACTTTGTGTTAAATTCTGTTAACATCTGAATAATACCATGAATCATAACTACATTTAGAAGATTGATTCACCTTGAAAAAGCAAAGTAAATACATTAAGTTCATCATCTTCCTAAGCGCATCTGCTCTTCTAGGATTTACTATTATTCAATTCTATTGGCTAAAAAACTCTTTTCAAGAGAAGAAATCAAATTTAAAAAACACAATAGGTCTTTGTGCTGACGAAGTTTCTCATGAAATAATTGATTATGTTATTAATAAAAAACAGCCCTTGGTTGAAAAAATTGATGCATCATCATTAGACCCATCTTTGAGTTTATTTAGCGCACAAGATTATAAAGATTTTATGACAGATAGTTTAAAAATCCTTTTGGAAGAGTGTCAAAATCAATCCATTAATTACAGAAAAAAAAGGCTTACTAAAGTTTTTAGAAAATTTTTTCCTTTTGACATCTCTCTTCACCTTGAAGAACAAATAACTAATGATCAAATCAATGAGATAATTCAAAACACTTTATTGAAACACGACTTGGACCTGCCTTATCATTATTCACTAAATAATTCAGAAGGGGTTACTCTATTTTCAAATTTTGATCTTAATGATATCGATCAATTAAACAAAGAGCTTGCATACACATCAAACTTAACAATACAACATGAATACACCATTACTCTTTTTATAGATAAAGAGACTAAATTCCTTCTAAATTCATTAAAACATATATTTTGTGGATCAGTAATTCTTCTATTAATTGTTATTGCGGCATTTTTCTTTACCATAAAATTCATTTTCAATCAAAAAAGAACTTCTGAAATAAAGACAGATTTTATCAATAATATGACTCATGAGTTGAAAACACCTATTTCTACAATAGGATTGGCCTCTGAAGCGTTGTTAGACAGTGACCTAACTAAAAATGAACAAACAAAAAATAAATTTGTTTCTACCATAATTGAAGAAAACAAAAGACTAAGTTCTTTGGTAGAAAACGTACTTCAAAGTGCGGTGTCTGACAAACAAACCCTTGAACTTAAATTAGAATTATTTCCAATAAATCAAGTTATTGAAAAAGCAATAAAAAGCCATCAACTACAGTTAACCAAAACTGGTGGACGAATTGTCTCTAAATTTAATGCCCTGAACACTTTAATCGAAGGGGATAAATTTCATATAACTAATGTAATTCAAAACTTATTGGATAATGCCATTAAATATAGCTCTGATAATCCAATGATTAAAATTGAAACAAAAGATGTAATTGGAGGAATTATTATTCGAATTAAAGACAATGGCATAGGAATTGCAAAAGAAAACCATGTGAGGATATTTGACAAGCTTTTTCGTGTCCCAACCGGAAACATTCACAACGTAAAAGGTTTTGGATTAGGATTAAGCTATGTGAAATCCATAATAGACCTTCACAGCGGAACAATAAAAGTTGAAAGTAACATTGGCACAGGAAGTACATTCATTGTTTTCCTAAAAGCCTCAAAAATGCAATAAGAATGAAAAATAAAATAAAAATTTTACTCGTTGAAGATGATCCAAACCTGGGTTCAATTACCTCTGAATATTTAAATGCCAAAGGATTTGATTGCAAATGGGAAAAAGATGGAGAAGCTGGATATCAAAAAATTTTAAAAGAAAAATTTGATCTATTCATATTTGATGTAATGATGCCAATTAAAGATGGGTTTACATTAGCTAAAGATGTCAGAGGAATTGATAAAAAAACACCCATTTTATTTCTAACGGCCAAATCAATGAAAGAAGATACTCTTAAAGGGTTTGAAATAGGAGCAGATGATTACGTAACGAAACCATTTAATATTGAAGAACTGATTGCAAGAATTAAGGCCATAATAAATAGAACAAAAGAAAATGACAATCATTTTGATGACATTACAATAGGTTCATTTTCATTCAATCCAAAAATGCAAATTCTCAAATCAAAAGACAAAACAATAAAACTTACTACTAAAGAAAGTGAATTACTTATATTGTTGTGTAAAAACAAAAATGACATTCTTGAAAGAAACTTTGCCCTGAAAGCAGTGTGGGGGGATGACAACTACTTCAATGGAAGGAGTATGGATGTTTACATTGCCAAATTAAGAAAGTATCTCAAAGAAGAAACCAGCATCCAAATTATAAACGTACACGGTAAAGGTTTTAAACTTTTAGAAGAAAAATCCTAAAGAGATTTAGTTCTTCCTCCGTCAACAGGTAAATTAACACCATTGATATAACTAGCAGCAGGAGATGCCAAAAAGGCAACTGCTGAAGCTACTTCAACTGGTTCAGCAACTCTTAACATGGGTACTTCATTGGCCATTTGTTTGGCAATGTCTTCAGATGGTTTTCCTGTTTTTGTTGCCTTTGAATCAATAATCGATTGAAGCCGACCAGTACTAGTTGCCCCAGGTAAAACATTATTAACAGTGATGTTGAACTTACCCAATTCATTGGCCAATGTTTTTCCCCAATTGGCTACCGCACCTCTTACTGTATTGGAAACACCTAACCCATTTAAAGGTTGTTTAACTGAAGTTGATATCACATTTACAATACGACCATAACCAGTTAACTTCATTTTAGGCAACAAAACTTGAAGAATTTCGTGATAAGATATTAAGTGTAAATTCATAGCTGATAAAAACTCAGAAGAATTTGCTTCTGCAATTAACCCACCAGGAGGGCCGCCAGTGTTGTTTATTACAATGTGTATGGGATTACTCTTAGCTATGTAATCAGATACAACTTTTTTTACTTGGTTTGGATCTGAAAAATCAGCTACTAAAAAATCATGAATTTGACCATCATTTGTAGGTAATTCTTTCATTTTACTTACTAATTTCTCTTTGTTTCTTGCCAAAAGAATGACATTACATCCAAGTTTTGCAAGTTCAATTGCTGTTGCCCAACCAATACCATCAGTACCACCACCAACAAGAGCATTCTTATCTGTTAAATTTATATTCATGTAATATTTACGTTATTAAAACTAACGACAAAAGTAATGATCTAATCTGTAGAAAATGCTCTTTTTTAAAAAAAACATTGGACATTTATTAAGATATTTAATAAAAAAAAAACTATTTTAGCAGATACTATAAATTTTACTCACTAAATATTCACTAATTATAAGTTATGAAAAAAATCTTTACTTTATTATTAACCTTCTTAGGGATGACCTACGCTAACGCTCAGTGTAATCATACCTTTAGAATGGCTGACTCTTATGGAGATGGATGGAACGGAAGTTCCGTTGACGTCACTGTAAATGGAACTGCAGTTCTTACTGCACAAGAACCCGTTTCTGGAGATCCTGCTGAAGACGTATCGTTCTCAGCCTCTACTGGAGATGCTATTGCACTTGCTAACTGGGCTACTGGTTCATGGACTGGCGAAGTTTCTTGGGAAATCCTTGATGGTGCTGGCGCAGTAATTGCATCTGGTCTTCATGGTGACGTTGCTGGCGGAGCTGGTAATTGTCCTTCATGTTTGCCTCCAAATTCTTTAGCTACCGCTAACTTAACGCAATCAAGTGTTGATTTTTCTTGGGCTGCTGGAGCTACAGAAACTGCATGGAATGTTGAATACGGAGCTGCTGGTTTCGCATCAGGTTCTGGAACAGTTGTAGCTGTTACAGCAACTAACTACTCAGTAACTGGTTTAACTGCAAATACTTCTTATGACATGTACGTACAAGCTGATTGTGGTGCTGCTCAAAGTGTATTTGTAGGACCTATTTCTATTACAACTCCATGTGCTGCCGCTGCTTCACCTTTTGACGAAGGGTTTGAAAATGCTGGTGCAACTCCAAGTTGTTGGGCTCTAGGCGGTGGTGAAAACTGGCTTTTCAACACATCTGGTCCAAATCACGTTGGTAACGGTGGAACAATTACTGGATCAACAACAACTGGTAACTATTATGCAGTTGTAGATGCCTCAGGTTATTCTGGAACAAGTGGTAGTGCAACTTTAACTACACCTCCAGTTGATGTTTCAACATTAACTGCTGCTGAATTATCTTTCTTTTTAATTAGTGATGAAGAAGGTTCAGGTTATAATTCAACACTTACTGTTACTGCTAATGGAGATACAGTTGGTTCTTACACTGGAAACACATCAGGATGGGAAGAAAAAATAATTGATTTAAGTGCTTACACAGGTACAGTAACTATTCAATTTGCTTTTTCTGAAGATCCAGCAGGGGGTGCTTATTATGATGACATCGCAATTGATGATGTTTCAATTCACGAAGCTCCTTCATGCCCAGCACCAACAGCATTAGCTACAGCAAATGTTACTGACGTTTCTGCTGATTTAAGCTGGACAGCTGGTGGAACTGAAACTGCTTGGAACATTGAATATGGTGCTGCAGGTTTTGCACAAGGTTCAGGAACAACTGTTGCAGTTACTGCAACAACTTATTCTTTTACTGGTTTAACTGCAAATACCTCTTATGACATGTATGTTCAGTCTGATTGTGGTGGTTCATTAAGTACTTTTACTGGTCCAATCTCAGCAACTACTTTACCA
>JBELEU010000002.1:0-41306 GCA_042093455.1 Crocinitomicaceae bacterium
CAAACCTGCAACCGCTGGAGCCGAAATCCAGTGCGCTATTCAGTTGCGCCACGAGGCCATGCCAACAAAAATATAATTATTTGCCATAATAATTTATTATTTACTTAGTTTGTAGGCTGATGCGATGTTTTGCTCTTATATATCTATTAAGCTTTAATTTTTTTATTTCAGCTCAAGACTCTTTTTCGGTTGGCACTTGGAGAGACCACTTACCTTATGCTAAAATAAACGAAGTAGTTGTTTTAGATAATATTTATTACGCAGCATCACCTTATTCCATAATTTCTTTTGATTCTGACGAAAATGAGATTAAAAAGTGGAATACGATAACTGGGTTAAGTGAAGTTGGAGTGACATCAATTGAAGCCAATGAAAATCAAAATACACTGGTTATTGGTTACCAGTCTGGAAATATAGATTTAATTCAAAATAACAATGTTGTTAACATGTCTGCCATATTGAACAGTGGGATTATTGGAGATAAATCAATATACGAAATAGTAGCCCAAAATGACTTTATTTATGTGTGTACCGGATTTGGTATAGTCCTAATTGATTTAAAGAAAAATGAAGTGAAAGACACCTATTTTATTGGAGATAATAATTCACAAGTCAAGGTATGGGATGTACATGTTAGTCAAGATAGCATATTTGCCTCAACAGACTTTGGTATAAAAGCAGCAAGTCTATCAAATTCTTTCCTTTCAGACCCAAGCGTTTGGAACTACATATCAAATCCAACAAATAAAATATTTACTAAAATTGAAAAAATTACAGGAGCTTTTGATAATCAATTTTTGCTTTACAATGATATTTCAACGGATACATCATTGTTAGTTAACTACAATAACGGTGAGTGGGATACAATTTTAATGGATACCAATTTTACGATTAATGGGGTAACATCATACAGTGATAGTTGGTTGATTTCAAACAACAGTTATTTAGTGGAATACGATTTAAACATGGATACTTTGAATTATTATTATGCCTATAATGGTACATTAAGTCTCTCCCCAAATGACGCTCTTAAAAATGATGGATACTATTGGATAGCGGATGATAAAAGAGGATTTAAAAGATTAAGAAATAATTATGATGCTATTAATATTGGTTCATTAGGCCCTTACGACAATGACGCTTTCCATTTAAGTTGTGATGATGGATCTTTATGGATTTCTGCGGGACAGATTGATGGAACCAATTGGAATAAAACTTATAACTGGCATGGGTCTTATGTTTTAGAAGATGACAAGTGGAATCAATACAATAAAATAACAATAGAAGAACTATCTAGGGATATTGATACGGTTTCTGATATGATATGGTCAACTATCGATCCGAATGATAATCAACATGTATTTGTGTCGTCCTTCAGTGGAGGGCTTATAGAGTATCAAGATGGAAGTATTGTCCAAAGACATTCGTATTATAATTCAAGCCTTCAAACTAGGATAAATCAAAATGGCAACAATGTTTACGTTGCAGGTGGTGATTTTGATCAACAAGGCAATTTATGGATAGCAAACTCCTTTGTCGGAGAACCATTATCTGTCTTGACCCCATCCGGTGAATGGGCCTCTTTTTTCTGTGGAAGTGCAACATCAAATCAACTATGTACAGACTTAATTGTAGATAAAAACTATGGATATATATGGATGATTGTTAATCAAGTCGGTATTGTAGTATATAATTTCAACCAAACTCCTTTGGACCCATCAGATGATGAGTTCACTATATTAAATACAGGAGTTGGTTCTGGAGCTTTGCCAAGTACGTTTATCAATTCTTTAACTATTGATAATGATGGAGAAATTTGGGTAGGAACCAATGAAGGTCCTGCTGTCTTTTACGGTTCAGCTTTAATTTTTAGTGGACAAAATTACGATGCAAACACAATTTTAATTGAAGAAAATGGCACTTTACAATATTTGTTAGAAAATGAAGTTATTTCTGACATTGTAGTTGACGGAGCCAATCAAAAATGGATAGCCACAAGAGGAGGTGGGCTTTTTCTAATGTCTGAAGACGGAACTCAAACCATCAATGCATTTAGTCGAGAAAACAGCCCCTTATTTAGCGACAATATACAAGCGTTGGCAATTAATAACGTCACAGGAGAGCTTTATATCGCAACTGAACTTGGAGTTATGGGATATAAAGGAAATGCAATTGCAGCCAATTTAATATTTTCTACATTAAAAGTATATCCAAATCCTGTAAGACCTGATTACCAGGGCAATATTGCCATTAGTGGTACAACAGAAAATGCCGAAATTAAAATAACAGACGCCAATGGAAAATTAGTTTTTTCAACCAATTCATTTGGGGGACAAGCAGTTTGGGACGGATACACTAGTGCTGGTTCTTTGGCTCCTACTGGTATATATTATGTTTTTGCGACATCTGAAGATGGTTATTCAAGCGAAAAAACAAAACTCTTAATAATAAGGTAGTTTTTATTCATTAATTGATGTGAATATCTAGTTAAGTAGGGTTAAATTACGTTGCTAAATACCAATAAATTTGTTGAATGAACTGGATAGATATTTTAATATTAGCGCCATTAATATGGGGAGCATATAACGGTTTTAAAAAGGGATTAATTTCTCAAGTTTTGGGAACATTTGGACTTATTATTGGTATTTGGCTAGGAACCCAATACCCAGGCATAGTAGAGGGCTTTTTGAAAGAATTTGTTGATGATGATTATTTAAAAATAATTTCTTTTGTAGTTATTTTCTTAGCAGTTGTTTTAGTCACAGCATTACTTAGTAAACTATTGGAGAAAGTGATAAATTTTATTCAATTAAAAATGCTCAATAAATTAGGAGGTGTTATTTTTGGGGTAGCTAAAATTTTGCTATTCATGGTAATTTTTGTTTTTATTTTAGAGAATTGGCCAACAGTAGGAAAACTAATAAATATTGAACAAAAATCACAATCCTTAGTTTATCCAAAATTGGTCTATGCATCTGATTTAATTTTACCTGAACTTCAAAAAAAAGCAGATATTGATATATATTCAGATCCTCTCAATACAATTTTAGAATCTTCCAATTAAAACTATAAACTTTCCTTACATTTGAAACATGTTGTTTTCAAATATTACTGGAAAAAATAACCTAAAAGATCAAGTCCTGGCCTTATTTAACAGCAACAGGGTTCCACATGCATTGCTTTTTAATGGTAAAGAGGGATCCGGTTCTTTTCAATTAGCATTGTCTTTTGCTCAGCTTTTACTTTGTGCAAAGCCCTTAAAGTCTGATTCTTGCGGAAAATGTTCCTCATGCATAAAAGTGCAAAAAATGATGCATCCAGATTTGCATTTTTCTTTCCCCATTCAATTGTCTCAAACAAACAAAGTCACAACTTCTGATGACCTACTAGATGTTTTTATTGAAATGATAATTGAATCTCCATTCTTTTCTAAAGAACAGTGGGCTGATAGAATGGGCAATAGAAATAAGCAGGGAATCATTGGAACTAAAGAGAGTCAACAAGTAATTAAAAAGTTATCACTTAAGTCTTATGAGGGAGGAGCAAAAATATTACTTATGTGGTTGCCTGAAGAAATGAATCAACAGGGGGCTAATAAATTACTTAAGTTAATTGAAGAACCACCACAGAAAACCTATTTTCTATTTGTTTCTGAAAGAAAAGAAAAACTCTTGCCTACAATACAATCAAGACTACAAATTATTGATGTTCCAGATTTTTCAGAAAATGAGATTAAACAATTTTTAAAAGAAAAATTTAATGCAACTCCAGAGAAAGCAAGTTTAGCCTCAAGTGTTTCTTTTGGAAATATAAATACCGCTATCCAGTTTTTTGATAATGAAACTCAAAACGATATTTACTTATCCTCTTTTATTACTTGGATGCGTCTATGTTATACTAGAAATATTGCTGACACAATTGATTGGGTAGATGCAACTGCTAAGGAAGGGAGGGAGCAAATTAAAGGGCTACTTTTGTATACTTTAGAAATGTTTAGAAAATGCATTCTAGGTCACTATTCAGTTGAAATAAATGGAATTACTGTTGAACAGATAAAATTTCTTAAAAAATTTAGTCCCTTTATTAATCACAAAAATATAGTTCAATTTTCTGAAGTTATTAATGATGCTCATTTTCATATGGAAAGAAATGCCAACCCTAAAATATTAATGTTAGATGTGTCAATACTGTTTTTTAGGTTATTAAAAACAGACAAAAAATAGTTTAGCTTTATCGAATATTTTATTTTAATAAATATTTTTGATTATGAGTTGTGCAACATGTACTAATAAAGTTGGAGGAACACCCAAAGGGTGTAGAAGCAACGGTTCCTGCGTAACGTTAGGCTGTAACGCACGGACTACCTTTAATTGGTTGAATAACATAGACCAAATAACCAACAATAAAAACAAAGTTGTTGAAGTAAGCTTTAAAAATGGAAGAAAGCAATTTTGTCACAATGATTCAGGATTGGCAATTTACTCAGGAGATACCGTTGTTATAGATTGTTCTATCGGTTTTGATATTGGTATAGTAACTTTAACCGGAGAGTTAGTTCAGCATCAAATTCAGCGTAAGAATAAAAGCAAGCTAAACAGAGATTCCCCAAAAATAAAGAGAAAAGCGACAGAAGAAGACCTACTAGTTTGGAAAACAAGTAGAGAAAAAGAGAATTATTTTACAACACGTTCTCGTGAAATGGTTTTGAACCTATCCTTGAAAATGAAAATAAGTGATGTTGAAACACAGGCAGATGGAAAGAAAGCAACATTTTATTACACAGCTGAAAATAGAGTTGATTTTAGAGAGCTAATCAAGTTAATGACCAATGAGTTTAAGTTGAAAGTTGAAATGAAACAGATTGGCTCAAGGCAAGAGTCCTCAATGTTAGGAGGGATTGGCTCTTGCGGAAGAGAGTTATGTTGCTCGTCTTGGATGACTGATTTTAGATCAGTTTCCACAAGTGCAGCAAGATACCAGCAGCTGTCATTAAATCCGGAAAAACTATCTGGTCAATGCGGAAAACTGAAGTGTTGTCTCAATTATGAGTTAAATCAGTATGTGGATAAATTAAAAGAATTCCCATCTAATAAAAAGAAATTAATTTCAAAATCGGAAAAGGCTTTTCATATTAAAACAGATGTTTTTAGAGAACTTATGTGGTATAGTGTAGCTAGTGAAAACAACAAGGGCGGAATAATTTGTTTTGGAATGGAAGCAGTTAAAGAGATTCAAGCTTTAAATGATCAAGGGAAAAAGCCAGTAAGTTTTTCAGAACTAACTACTAAATTAGAAGAACCAATTAAAGATCCTGAGTATTCGAATGTAGTAGGTCAAGATGATCTTAAAAGGTTTGATAAAAGTTTTGCAAAACCCAAAAAACGAAAAAAACAATACAAGAAAAAAACATTTAGAAAGTGATCAGAATTATTCAATATTTTGCGTTATTACTAACCTTCTTTTTACCATCTTGTAAAGAAGAAGGAGTGGTTTATAATGAGTTTTTTAAAATTGACACCTCTACTTGGAAGCACAAGGATAATATTTCTTTTAATTTTAATATTTCTGATACTACAATAGCTTATGATGTTTATCTACAGTTTAGAAATACAAAAGCATACAATTGGGCTAATATTTTTTTATTTTCTGACATCAACTATCCTAATTCAAGAACAAGAAGAGACACTTTCGAGTTTTATTTGACGGATCAAAAGGGGCATTGGCTTGGGAATAAGTCAGGTAATATAGTAGAGAATGAGTTTTTACTTTTCAAATCGACTAAGTTTCCACTTACTGGTGACTATGTTATGAGCATTCAGCAAGCAATGAGAGATACTATTTTGGAAGAGTGTGTTAATGTAGGTCTTAAATTAAAACAAAGCTGAATAACTTCATTTTCAGTTGATAATTAAGTTGAATTTTCAACCCAAAATAAATGTATATTCGCGACCGTAATGCCACTGTTTAAAAATAGCATATCCTCAAAACTCCCAAGAGTAGGCACTTCAATATTTACTGAGATGTCTCAAATGGCTCAAGAATATAGCGCCATTAACCTATCTCAAGGTTTCCCTGATTTTGATGTGGACAGTAACTTGATTAAGTTGGTCGAAAAATTTTTACGAAAAGGAGTTCATCAGTACGCACCAATGCAAGGTGCTATTCAATTAAGAGAAGCTATTTCAAAAAAAATTGAATCACAACACGGAGCTTGTTATGATCCAAATTCAGAAATTACTATTACTGCAGGAGCAACTCAAGCTATTTTTACTGCTATTTCAGCTTTTGTTAAAGAAGAAGACGAGGTGATTATTTTTACTCCAGCATACGACTGCTATGAACCCACAATTGAGCTAAATGGAGGAAGACCAGTATTTGTACAATTAAAATCACCAGATTTTAAAATCAATTGGGAAGAAGTTAAAAAACTTATTTCTCAAAGAACAAAAATGATAATCATCAATACTCCTCACAATCCGACAGGAACTGTACTAGAGGAGAATGATCTTAAAGAATTAGAGAAAATAACTCAAGACTCAGATATTATTATTTTGAGTGATGAAGTTTACGAACATATAATATTTGATCAGAAGAAGCATCAAAGCATCTGCAAATACCCAGCGCTAGCAGATAGGTCTATTGCTGTTTTTTCTTTTGGGAAAACTTTTCATGTTACTGGATGGAAAATGGGTTACTGCATTGGTCCGGAAAATTTAATGCATGAGTTTAGAAAAGTACATCAATTCAATGTTTTTTCCTGTAACCATCCATTTCAACTGGCATTAGCTGAATACTTAGAAAACGAAGAACATTTTTTAAAATTAGGAGCGTTTTATCAGCAAAAAAGAGACTATTTTACAGAAATAATAAAAGCATCAAGGCTTTCGATTGTGCCTTCTTATGGAACATATTTCCAGTTACTGAATTTTAGTAAAATTTCTGAAGAATCAGATGTTTCAATGGCAAAAAAGCTAATCAAAGAATATAAATTAGCTAGTATACCTATTTCTGTTTTTTACAATTCTACTTTAGACGAAAAAAACCTAAGGTTTTGTTTTGCTAAAAAGCAAGAAACTTTGGATGCTGCTGCAGAGATATTAATTAAAATATAATTATCCACAACGTTTTCTTAAGATTTGGTTAAGGTTAATGATTGTTCATTATAAAATTTGAAGTAATTTTATTAAGACTTGAATAAAATACCATTAATATTATTTGTTTTAACATCCTTATTGGGGTCTTCTCAACAGCTGTCACTGATTGACGTGTATTGTGAAGAAGACAGTACTAGTCACATTGTTATTGACCCCGAGGCACTCTATGTTGAACGTTGGGACACTTTAGCTCAGCCAATATTTTGGAAATCAATAATGAACCTTAGTGGAGACACTTGTATCATTAATGATGCAAGTTCAAGAGAAGTATTAGGTTATGTTGAAAAGAAAGAATGGCATAAACAATCCGAAGAAGAGAAAAAAGCCTTTAAAGATTCTGTTAGATTAGCTTATTGCTTAGACTTTGATACTAAAATTTATATTACATCAGGGAAAAAAGACTTTTACCTTATCGAAGAAGTTATACCTAGTATTTCTAGAGCAATTGATGTTTTTAAAGAAAACAATGTTGACCCTTGGTTTGCCCAAGCTATTTTACTTATTGAGAGCCCAGGAAAGCTTAAATACTCAAGAACTGGAGCATTTGGCTCCTTTCAATTAATGAAATCTGTAGCAAGATCTTTAGGTCTAACGGTTAACAAGACCATTGACGAAAGAAAAGACTTTGATAAATCTGCTCTAGCAGCTAGTCAATTGTTAAAAACAATATGTATTCCTCACGCAAGAAGAATACTTTGTGATAAAGATATTGACCCAGTTGGGGATGAATTGTGGTTTAAACTTTTGGTTTTGCATATTTACCATGCGGGGGCAAAAAATGTAGAAGGGTTGCTTAGTCAATTGGATGAGCCAATTGAGGGGATGGAATTAATACAGTGGATGTGGTCCAATGAATGGGGAAACTTTAAGAATGCCTCACAAAATTACTCCCAGGTAGCTATAGCCGCCATGCTTTGTCTTCAAGACATTGTTCTTCAGGATTGTGATTTTATTTTCCCTTGCGAAGAACAATTTAATAGTTTTTAATGTTTAGAGTTTATACATTTCTTTCTGTTTTAGTAACATTTTCCTACGCTTTTATTTCTTTTTTTCATTACAATGATGATTTTGGTTGGGAGATTTTTTTCTACGATAAGTTTACTGACGTTGCATTATTCACATTAATAATTTTACTTGTTTTAAAAACCCAAGTACGATGGCAAAAAACATGGATAACAAGAAAAATTGAGGGTTTTAAAATGACAAAACAAGGGTGGAGGAAGGCGCTAATTAGTGAGTCAATGTCAATGTTTATTATCCTTTTTATTGGAGCTATGTTATTTGTTTTTTATCGTGATAGTTTACTAATACCGTTAGTGTTGTCTGGGTATGTCATTGAGAGTTTCTCTAGCGTAATTATTGGAAAATTAAAATATAAATTAGTCATAACGAAAAAACTTATTTTTATCATCACAAATAAACAGAAAATGTATTATTTGAATGATATAAAGTCTTTTACAAGACGTCACAATGGACTTATTGTGCAACTAAAAAACGGGATTCAATTTCACTTAAATAAAGATGATTTTCAAGATTCAAAAGAGTGGCTTTCTTCACTTCATTCTATTGCTGTTGAAAAAGAAATTTATTGGGAATGACTCCATTTGAGTGAATAAATCATTGATTTTAGCTCTCTAATAAAAGCTCCTTTTTCAAAATTTGGTGCATAAACATAACCCTCAATTGTTATTATTTTTGTTTTTTCAGCGTTTAGTCTAGATATACTTATAAAAGGTCCGCCCATTTTATCGTTTGCAACCCTCCAAAGGCCAGCAATTTCAAGAAAATATTCAGAATTGTTATTTATTAACGCATTTTCTGAAAAATTGCCAAGATTGTCTTTTCGTGTTTCCATAAAAGTATCTTTTGTTTTTCCTAATATGTGTTGTTTGAATATTGAATCTCTGAGCAATAGCTGTTGTTTTAGGCTAAGTTGAGCTTCGTTTACATAGTCGTATTCATAAATAATTAAACCTTGTTGAATTTCATGTTTCCCATTTTGATCTTTATCAATAGTTAGCTGACTTAACCAAGTGATATCTGGGTTTGATTTATTGACCTTCATACCTGAAGGTAGCTTTAAGCGAAAGTTATATTTCTTCTCAAGTAGAGAATTTATAGAATTGTCATTAGAAAATTTCTTATTTATAACTTCGTAATAAAATTCATTTATCAGTTGTTTTATTTCACTCTTTTTTGAATTAATTAAATTAATAGCATCTTTTTTATTCTTAAACTTAAAATCTAATACAATCTGATTTTTAGCCCATAAATCATCAATCGGAAGCGGGATTGAGGATGTGGATTCATAACCATTGTTAATGTCAATAATGAATATACAATTGTGTTTTTTTATATTTTGAATCAACCCTTTTGGGTCAATGAACTCTAGTTCATATTCTTTTTCGTATGGTAGTGGAGTAGTGTTAACAAGTTGACTAAAATTTGCTAGAAGTGTTTGACCAACAATATTGTTCCAATTTTCTTTTTTAGTAACCACAAGTATTTCTCCAAGTTTTTTAGTAGCATCAGGCTGTAAAAGCTTAGGATTATAGTCGTTTTCAATACAGCCTACAAAACAAAAAGCAATACAACAGAATAAAATAATTTTACGAATCATAATTATTATTTAAATGTACTTATTATAATACCTGTAGAAAATAAATAATCATTGGCATTGTCTGAAAAAATTGATGAGGTTGAGAATTGACCGAAAAGACCAATATTTTTAAAAATGAAATTTAAGTGATAATTTAAATAATATTGGTTAAGCATGAAATCTCCTTTAGTTTTAATTTTTGACCAATTTTTCCCCTCAAATTCTTTTGTAATTAAAATTGATTTAATTCTGTAAGACAATGATGCACCAACTTGAATCTGAAAACGAGGTTTTCTTAACATTAAGGGTTTAACACTGATTAATAATGGTACTTGTATATAATTACATCTCAGTTTGTTTTTTGAGGGACTGAACAGAGAGTCAGTTGTAAACTGCAGTTGATTATTATTTATACTAGTTATGTTTTCCCCAAGGCTAATATTATGTGATTGAATTCCTATTCCAGCAATACCTGTCACATAGTTATTAAGGAATTTAAACAAGTTTCTATATAAAGTATAGCCAATGTTATTGGTTGCGATCTTTTCATAAGGTATTCTATTTTTGTATTCCACATTCCAAGGTTTAGCACTGTTTGAAAACAGTGAGAAACCAACATTGCAAATACTTGCTTTTTTCTTTTCTTTATCTACTTTTAATTCATTAATTTCTTCATCAAAATCCCACTCATTACTCTCACCTCTTTCGTTCACAATAAGTATATTTGAGTGATTTAAATTAATTTTAAGAGTATCGTTTTGTTGTGAAAACACCAAGCTAGTATTAAGCAAAAAACCAAATAAAAAGAAAGTATAAAAATTCAACATAATGAAAAAATTAAAAGTATTCTGGACTAAATACAGCTCTTATTTTGTTGATGTATGGCAATATTTAATCATTTTAATTATAATGATACTAGCACTGATATTTTGGCTTTAAATTATTGTAAAGCAAAAGAAGTAGCTCCTATTAAAAACCCTTCAGCATATACCTCTATTTTATACGAATTAGGTTTTAAGATACTTTGCATTTCATAAAAAACACATAAGTCAGTATTTTTATTTTGATAGTTAACGCTTCGTTTTGCGCTAACCTCAATTTTATTGTTTTCATAATCAGTTATAAATATTGGAGATGGAGCAGCAAAAACTTCTCCCTCTTTTGATAGTACCCTAATGAATATGTCTTTATTTCCTGGTTCTGCTAATTGATTACCAATTAATGTGCAACATCCTTTTATCATATTTGTTCTTGATGCTCTGGTAGTTTCTGTTTGTTTTCCACTTGGTCTAATTCTCAAAGCAGTAGCTTTTAAATTACCAGCTTGAAGTACGGCTCCCAGAGCAACTTTTTCCATTAGTGATTCATTGTGTTTTTTAAACTCTTTGTTTTCGCTAGTAACTTTGTTTAATGTGTTGTTTTGCTCTGTTAATGTATTTTGAAGACTGACGTTAATTGAATTTAATGAGTCTATAGTATGGATATATCCTTTCATGATTCCACGCAGAGTTTCAGCTTCTTTTTTTAGTTTATAGATCTTTCCCCAGTCGCGTTCTGATTTAGAGTTTAATATAGAAACTTCATTCATAAGAGAAGTAATTTTTTCTCTTTGAATATTTATACTATCAATAACCAATGTATTTGTTTGTTCGAGGCTATCATAAGATAATAATAAAGTGTTTAAGTTACTCTTCAAGTTTTGGTTGTCATCATCAGAAATAATTCCTTCATCTCTTAAACTTTGAATCATTTGTTTTTCATTAAACTCAAATATTTTGATTTTTTCAGATAAATCATGATTGTTATTATTGATCTGGCTTACAACTATGGCCAGATAAACCAGAATTGCCATCAATCCTAAAATTATAAGTAAAGAATACTTGTTTTTTTTCTTTTCTTCAACTTCCATTTGCTGTATTAAATCTAATTTTACGTTATAAAGATAAAAGATACTAATCAAGAAAAATGCCAATGTTTTTAATAATATCCATATGTCAATGTTAAGTGATTTTATTTCCCTTATTTATCCACAAAACTGTTCTGGTTGTGATGCTCTTTTAGTTCAGTCAGAAAAAGGGATATGTTCATCTTGTTTAATTGAACTTGAAAAGATCAGCATTCAGAACCCAGTCACTTCATTTCATTTTGGAAGAAAAGAAATCGATGAGTTTATTTCAGGTTTTCATTTGGTTAAAGGAGGTGTTTTACTGAACATAATTCACAATATAAAGTACAATAACAATAAAGTTTCAGCGAATATACTCGGAATTGAACTTGGGAAAAAACTCAAACAACTACGAGTTATGGATGAAATTGAATGTATTGTCCCAGTTCCTATAAGTTTAAAAAAACAAAGACTTAGAAAGTTTAATCAATCTGAAGAAATAGCAAAAGGGATTAAAAAAGTAATTGATATTCCTATTGAAACCAATTGGCTATTAAGAAAAAACAGCTTAAAATCTCAAACATTTAGCAAACGTTTTGAAAGATCTCAAAATGTAAAAGAGGAGTATTATTTGAACAAAAAAAAGACGCCTTCATTTAAGCGCCTTTTGATTCTTGATGATGTTGTAACTACTGGATCAACTATAGTTAGTTGTTTAGAAGCTATAAACAACAAGGATAAACTTTCAGTTTGTGTTGCTTCAGTAGCGTTAACAAAAAAAGATTAGTCTTTTTCGGGTGTTTCTACAGAAACGCCAACTTCAATGTTTGTAATTTGACCATCATTAAAGAAACCTTCAAACGTAGCTCCTTCCTTGGCCCAGTGATATTTACCTCTACCAGAAGCTTTGTCTTCTGACCAACTACCATCGTAATAGTTTCCATTTTTCCAAGTATATCTTCCGTTACCATTTTTTTTCCCTTTAACAAATTGCCCTTTGTAAGCGTCTCCGTTGTCATAAAAGAAATCACCATATCCACTTGGAAGACCATCGCTCCAGCTACCAGCATATACATGACCACTTTCCCAATTAAAGGTGCCATGACCTCTATGACAGTTCCCTTTTACACATTGTGCAGAAGTTTGTGAAATAAAGCATCCTAAAAATGCTGCAAGAAAAAGTGTTCTCATTGTTTTAATATTTTTATTGTTTTGATTTTTCATAGTTATTCAAATTTAATGAATCATAATAAATTAAGCATGATATTATTTGTTTTTATCACACAATTGATACTTCAATAAATATGCCAAACAATTTGTACGTAAAAAATAACCTAACTGTTACAAAGATTTAAAGCAAAACTTATATTTTTTTCTGACATCTTTTTTCTATGCCTTGATATATCTACTTCGTCATCAATAGCCTCATTAAAAATTATATGTCTAATCAAGTTATTTGCTAGCCATGGTGCAGACATTACTCCTTTACTCCCAAGCCCATTAAAAACATATGAGTTTTTTAAAATAGGATGTTCACCAACCACAGCTCTTCTGTCGTTAGTTGTTGGTCTAAAGCCAACTTCATGATTTATGACAGTGTATTTAAAGTTGCCAATAGCATTGAATTTGGATAATAAATATTTTTTTGCGTTTAATGTTGTTTCAAGGCTCCGATCTTTGTGATCATATGTTGATCCGATTGTGAAAATGTTTTTTTGCTTGTCAGGGACTGAATAAACACCCTTGCTGATTAATTTTTTTGGAAATGACGAGCAATTTATTTTCAGTAATTCACCCTTGTTAGGGATGACTGGTAAATAGTTGAAAAGAGTGTTTTTGATTACACCCGCTCCTTCACAATAAATGATATTTTTTGCCCTGTATTTACCACAATGATACCAGTCATTAACCTTAGGAATAGGCTTGGAAAATTCTGTTGAATTAAAAACAGAGTTAAAGTTTTTAAAATGGTTAAAACTGGATTTGATAAAATCTTTTACAATTAACCTTCCGCATGACTTAACAGTTCCATATCCATAAGGCATGTTAAAGTTTGTTTTAGGAAATTCAATGTCATCATCTCCAAGAAATAAATTATAACTTATATCACCAGTTTTAGATAACCAGTTGTTTTGTTCTTCAAATGAGTTAAATAGTCTAATTACATCAAGAGGGATAAAGCTATTGGTGTTCAATTTCTTATTCATCTCTTCATAGAATAAAATACTAAAAGGGGATAAAATACTAGCTTTCCATGAATGAATACACCTTTTAAACGAAATAGGATTTAATATGCCAGCGGCAACATTAGAGCTAGACTTTGCATCAGGTCTATCTATGACAACAAATGTTTTTTTATATTTTTCAAGAGTATGAGCAGCAATAGTTCCTGCTAACCCTTGTCCAATAATAATGAAGTCTTTCTCAGACATTAATGTCTTTTAAGCAGATAGCAATTCCGAAAGTTATTAATGCAACTCCTACCCCCATGCCAATCGAACGAATATTTTTAGGGGTCATTCGTTTTTTTAGCTTACTTGCAAAGTGAATTTTACCTAAGTCTACTAAAAGCATAGTAAGAAGCGTAGCGCCAAAATAATACAACAGGTAAATTCCATCAATTTTTAATTCTTCAGTGGCATAAGTACAAGCAGCAATCCAATAAATTAGCACGCCAGGATTAATAGCATTTAAACCTATCCCTTTAATTATTGATGCAAATGGACTAGGAAGATCTTTCCCGTCAATTTTATGTTGATTGAAGCTTGTTTCTGTTTTTTTGATAAAGTTTTTATAAAAGGTAACTCCACCCATTATTAAAAAAGCTCCACCAGCAATGTACTTTATATAAGGGTTTTCCAGAAGCCAGGTATTGATTTCTTTAGCTACAAAAAAAGAAGCTACTAAGTAAATAGCATCGCTAAATAAGATTCCTAGATCAAAAAAGAAAGCTGTTTTAAATCCTTTACTGATACTTGTTTCTATTAAAATGAAAAAAGCTGGGCCAATAAGAAAACTTAGTAAAAGTCCGAAAAGAATACCGTTAAGTAGGATGGTCATTGTGTTTGTAAAACTTAAAAGTAAGCAAAAAAAATTGGCACAAAAAAACCGATTATGTTCAAACACACAATCGGTTTTAATTTTTTTTGTTAAAAAATTAAGCTGTTAAAGCTTATTTTCCTTTTACGAAAGGAAGACCAGTTTTTGGACTTTCAACTACTTGTTTTCCTGCTGGAAGATCACAAGCTTCAGCTCTTTCATCTTTTGCAAAATAATATATAGTTTGATTTCTACCCCCTTTTAATTCAACATCTTTTGAATGTAAAAAGTAAGTTTTTCCTTTACTGTTAGTATGTGAATACCCCATTTTTATAAAATTTTAATTGATTAATACTATTGTGAATATATTAAAATAATTGTTTGAAATATGTAATTACCTCAGATAACCCCTTTTTAGTTATTAACAATTATTATAGGAAAACTACCGAATAACACCTGAGGGGTTTAATTCCCCTTCCATTTCTATCATCTCCATTCTTAATGAGCCGAATAATATTTTTGCTTTCGCCAATAAAGGAACCTTATTGTAGTCGTCTGATATCCAGACAGATAGACTTTCACTAGATTTAAATATTCTTCCTGTTTGTACAATGGGACAAAATTTCAGTGTCTTAAATTTTCCAGCTTTTATTTTTATTACTTCTTTACCTATGAATTTGACTTTTAGTGGATAAGTCTCACCATCCACAAAAGCATTAAAAGTTAAAACATCACCTTTTTTAAGCTTATTTAAGTTCAAAGTTCTTGCATAATAGAAGCAAGAAAGCATGTCCTGAATGTGTTTTTTTGTTTGAATATCACCTTTTTTAGTCGTTACTATTTGTTCTTGTTGATCAAACAAATAGTTCTGTTTCATTTTATACCCTCCTTCACTTATGTTTCTTTTAAAAAGCAATGGAACCATCTCGGATGTATCAACATAGCTTTCATATCGATCACGTATTTTAAAAAACCAATCAAACGTTTTAGTGCTTATGCCAGTTCCCACAATGTGGTATACGCTTTTGTTTTGAACTTTTGTTTCAGTCTTTTTTACTTCAAGTTGAGCATAACCAGCATCTATAAGGCCATATGATATTTTATAACTTAGTTTTTCACCGTATGTAAATGCATTGTTTATTACTCTTCGAGTTGAGGACTTTTCGTTATTTTTGTAATTAGAATTGCTAGACAACAAACAAGTAGCAAGCATTAAACATAATATTCCAAATAATTTTCTCATGAAAACAACATTTCAATTTTTATGCCAAATTAAACTTCTAGTTATATTCATGTTAATATTAAGCTCATGTCAAGAAAAAAAAAACGAAGAAATAATTCAAAAGGTACCAGAATTAAAAGTACATGACCAGCCAGTAATTCAGGGTGAAACCAAGAGCGGTAAAAGAGAAGGGAAGTGGACTTCTTTCTTTCCTAACGGAAAAATTCAAAGTGAATGTTATTATGTCAATGGTTTAAATCATGGGCCAACAAGGGTTTACTTAGAAAACGGAAAGTTACTTTATGAAGGTGAATATATAAACGGAAAGAAAGCTGGTAACTGGAGATTTGTAGACCCAAAATCAGGAGCAATAACAAATAAAAAATATTAAAAGACTAATCGGTTAGGTTGTATTTTTTCTTGTATTTAAAGTAGTTTTTTTCTTGCTCATTAATTAAGTCAATCTGTCTTCCATCAATAAAAGCGTTGGTTACTTTATTTGTTAGAATATCAAGGGCATCACCTTCAGAAATAAATAGTGTAGCAGAATATCCTTTTTTAAGTTCTCCGTAATTTTTCAAACCTAAAATTTTAGCTGGTGTTTGGGTTAGTGCTTTAATTGCTAGCTCATAATCAAGACCATAACTTACTGCTGTTCCAGCTAAAAAGGGTAGATTCCTACTTTGCATTTGTTCCATATCTCCGGCATTTTGAAAACAAAATTCTACATTTTCTTTTGCTAAAATAGCAGCAGATTTGTAAGGGTTATGAATATCATTTTGTCTATATTTTGGAAGCGAATGGACTCTTTCTAGAAGAACAGAGATTTTATTTTCTCTTAACAGAGGGGCAATCAGAATAGATTGTTGACCACCAACTATAGATATTTTCTGGAGTTTGTATTTCTTTTTAAAAGCTATTAAGTCTTTAATTTGTCTAACATCATTGGCGTTAATATACAATCGTTTATTGCCATTGAAAATTGGTTTTAAAGCTTCAAGCCTTAAATCTATTTCAGTAGAATTGTTAATGGAGTAAGTTTGCGCTTTATCAAAAAAAGCATGCAATTGATCAAGGTTGTCAAAGTACTTTTTATCAGAGCCATTCACTTTACGATATCTTGGCCAATTCATATGCATTCCCTCATCAATGTTAATTACAGCATCTTCCCAATTCCATGCATCAAACTGAACTACTGATGAGGTTCCTGAAATAACACCCCCTCTAGGTGAAATTTGAGCTAGTAGTATACCATTAGTCCTTACCGTTGGAATAATTCTAGAATCGGTATTGAAGGAAGTTATGGTACGGACATTTGGATTGTATTTGCCTACTTCTCTATAATCTAATGTAGCTCTAACCGCACCAATTTCAAATAAACCAAGGGTAGAGTTAGTTGCTATAAACCCTGGATAAATGTGTTTGTTTTTAGTGTGTATAACAATGTCATATGCTGTTGTATCAACATTTTGTAGTAATAAATTTTTGACAAAAGTGATATCACCATTATCGAAGCCAATTGCAGCATCTTTAATAACTTTTCCATTCCCCAAATGTGCGGTTCCTCCAAACAGTATTATGCTTTTTGATTGAACTTCTGCTGGGCTATTTTGAGACCTAAAGCTAAGATGAAATAGCAGCAAAAATGTTAATATGTATGCTCTAATTATCAATTTCAATGGTTTGATTGCATTTATGAACTACATTGTTTTGTTTTTTTAATGGAGCTAAGGTTTGCCCTTTGCTCTTGGCTACAAGCATTTCGCTAATTATTTCAGAACGAAGTTTATTTAAATTTGCTTTTTGAGTTTGATTTTGTGTTTTATCAAATAGTAATTTCCCGTCTACATACGTTTGTTCAACTTGAGAGTATACTGATAATGGATTTCCAGTCCAAATGACAATATCAGCGTCTTTATTTTTCTTTAAACTTCCTACTCGGTCATCAATATGTAAAAGTTTTGCAGGATTTATGGTGACTAATTTAAGAGCATCCTCTTCAGAGCACCCCCCATATTTAACCGCTTTGGCAGCTTCTTGGTTTAATCTTCTAGCCATTTCAGCATCATCAGAATTTACAGCAGTTATTATTCCCATGTTGCTTAACAAACAAGCATTATACGGAATAGCATCTCTTACTTCGTATTTATATGCCCACCAATCCGAAAAAGTTGATCCTCCCGCTCCGTGAGCTTTCATTTTATCAGCTACTTTATACCCTTCAAGAATGTGAGTAAAAGTATTGATAGTAAAGCCCATAGAATCTGCCATGTGCATTAGCATGTTGATTTCTGATTGAACATAAGAGTGACAGGTGATGAATCTTTTTTGATTCATTATTTCTACAAGAGCATCTAATTGAATGTCTTTTTTTGGGGCAAATACTTTTGCCTTTTTCTTTTTATCTAGAGAATTGTAGTTATCCCATTTAAGTTCATATTCTTTAGCGCGTATAAATGCATCGTAATATAGTTGCTCAACACCCATTCTAGTTTGGGGATATCTAATACTGTATTTGTATCCCCAATTGGATTGTTTTACATTTTCACCCAATGCAAATTTAATAAAGCCTGGAGCAGAAGATATTTTCATCTCTTCCGCATTAGCGCCCCATCTAAACTTAATGACGGCACTTTGACCACCAATTGGATTAGCTGAACCATGAAGCAATTGAGCTGAAGTAACACCTCCCGCAAGTTGCCTGTATATGTTTACATCTTCAGGGTTTATGACATCTCCAATTCTAACTTCAGATGTAATTGCATGAGAGCCTTCATTGACTCCTCTTTCAATGGCAATATGGGAGTGCTCATCTATAATGCCAGGAGATATATGTTTATTGGTGGCGTCAATTACAACTAGTTGATTGGTATCTGAAATTTCAATTTGTTTACCAATAGCTTTTATTACTCCATCCTTAATCCATATGTCACCAACAAATGTACCTAAGGTATCTACAGTCCATATGGTGGCATTTTTAAAGTGAGCATTACTTTTTTTAACCTGATATGAAGGTAGATAATCTACATGCTGATTTGCAATAAATGAGATTGAGGAATCAACTTTTAATTTTAGAGTTTTCTTTTTGTCTACATGTTTTTTATTGCGAATAGCAGACCATTCAACCCATGACCCATCTTTTTTTTGTCCTGCGCCATCCCAAGAACCACTGTCAAAGTTTACCGTTCCTGAAAGAGTAATGAAGTCGTGTGTTATAGGAAAACTAAGATTAATGGTATTTCCGCTTCTTTTTATATTAACATGTTGTTTTATTTGCTTTTTTACTTTAAAAACCTTTTTTGAATTAGAGTCAATTACAATATCTCCATTTTTAGAAATACTATCGCTAATAATGCTATAAGATAGAATTGCACTTGGCTTTTCTAGGGTTCCTTTTACTAAAAGTTCTCTTATATCTTGCTCTATATTAAGATTATATGTCCCTCTTAAATCATTGATAGGTTCTTTTTTAAGAACTGTTCTGTTTCCAAGAATCCAGTTTTCATATATGACGGTATTTTTCTTAAATAATGTGTCGTTAGTTATTATGAAGTTTGCCAAATGTCCATTTGAAAGTGTTCCACAAATTTCATTTATACCAAGCATTGTAGCGGGGCCTTCAGTAAGCGAATAATAAGCTTTATTTACAGAAAGGCCTCTGCCAATTGCAAGAGAAATATTTTTAAAAAAATCTTTTGACTTTAAAGTGTCACTTGTAATGCAAAAATTTAAATTATTATTTTCTAATAACACAAGATTACTTGGAGCAAATTTCCAATGTGTTAAATCGTTGGTGCCGACTTTCATTGATTCATAAGGGTCACTTACATCCATTGCTTTAGGAAAATTAACGGGGACAATTATGGATGGATTTATACTTTTTAATTGTTCTATATTTTCGTACTCTTTTCCGGTACCTTTGAAAATGAATTCTAAGTCGTGTTCTTTGGCTATCTTATGTGCTCTAAAAAGATCTCTTTTGTAATCTACTGAAAAAACCTTAGGTAAATGTGCTTGCTTTAAGTAAGCTTCATAAGAAAGATTAACCGTTGTTTTGGGAGATTCTTTGTACCACTCAACATCAATAAAAAACTGACGTAATAGAGCAATGCTTCCCATCAAAGATCTAGGATAAACTTGAGTTGAAGAGCCTTTTTGAAACGAGAAAAACGTTGCTCCTGACTCTTTTAAAATTTGCTTTTCTTTTTGATCGGTTAAGCATATTAACGCTCCATCTCCTCTTGCAATACCGTTGTTGCTATGGGAAAGAACCAACCCAAACCCCTTTTTAATATATCCGTTTGCTTTTTTGTTGTTGTATAAAAAGTTTTTCTCTGTTTTGTATTCAGGATGAATGGCTTCATTCCAGTGATAAGGCCCAGCTTTAGAAGTGTTGTATTGAGGGCTAGAAGACCATTTTTTTTTAGTAGTCTTATTTATTCCAAAATCACTATTCAACTCTATAAAAGAATGATAAATGTGCTTGCCTTTTAAATTGAAAACAATGCTACTTTTTGGTATTTTTAATTCTTTGCCTAAAGCTATTATTTTGTCACCTTTAATTATAAGAGTTCCGTTTTGGATTGTTTCTTTTGAAGAGGCATGTATGGTAGCATTCTTAAATACATAAGTAGGTATGTATTTATCTGCAATTCCCTTCTTAGGAGAAAATAAATCAGATTGGGCCTTAACATTACCCAAAAACATTACAAGAATAAATAGATATATCCTTTTCATTAAGCATATGAAATTATAAATATTAAATTGACTAAAAGAATTTATTCTAAAATTTATTTTATTATGGCTGCAATCATGTTTGTCTATTGTTAATCAATAGTTATTTAAGATTATATAAAAATAGTTACTCATTTTTAACATATATCCATTCATTTCATAGCTTTGACAAAAATCAAATTTCATGAATGACAACATTACATTAGAATTTAAAGTTTTAGGATTTTCGATGCCAAAAATTTCTTTGGCTTATGGTTTATTTCTAATCATTTGGGGAGTATTAATTTCATACATTTCTTCCTCTGTTTCAATAACATCTTATTTTCCTTCATTCTTAGGCGTTCCATTATTTATTTCTGGATTACTTGCAATATTAAATCCTGCTAAAAGAAAAGTTTGGATGCATATTGCTGTTGTTTTTGGACTGTTATCCGCATTAGGTGGAACAAGATTTTTTATGAAAATGAATGACGGTCTTAATTATGCTACAGGGTCAATGTTAATGTTGTTTTTAACAGGGTCTTTATTCACTTTTTTGTGTGTGAAATCTTTTATTCATGCTCGTAAAAACAAACAATAGGATCAAGTCCTAATTTTATAAACGTAAAGAACTTATATTAACTCTTATTTTAAATAAATTAGAGTTAACTTAATTGCTAATGGGAATAAGCACAAAAAAACACATTGAAACAGCTATTTTAATTGGGTTAGTTCAAAAAGGGCAAAATCAAAAAGAAACAGAAGATTATTTAGATGAGTTAGAATTTTTAACCCTAACATCAGGAGCTAAAACTCAGCGCAGGTTCACTCAGCGGATGGATATGGCTAATCCTACAACATTTGTTGGGAAGGGGAAATTAAATGAAATTGCGCAATACATAAAAGAACACTGTATTGATATGGCTATTTTTGACGATGATTTAACACCGTCTCAATTAAGGAATATCGAAAAACAATTAGAGTGTAAAATATTAGATAGAAGTAATTTAATTCTAGATATTTTTGCTAGCAGAGCTAGAACAGCTCATGCAAAAACACAAGTTGAACTTGCACAATACCAATACTTACTTCCAAGACTAACAAGAATGTGGACACACCTTGAAAGACAAAAAGGGGGGATTGGTATGAGAGGTCCTGGTGAAACTCAAATTGAAACAGATAGACGTATTATTGGTCAAAAAATAAGTCAATTAAAACAAAAACTAGTGAAAATTGACAAGCAAAAAACAGCTCAACGTAACAATAGAGGAAGTGCTGTGAGAGTTGCTTTGGTTGGGTATACCAACGTAGGGAAATCAACTTTAATGAATGTTTTGAGTAAGTCTGATGTTTTTGCTGAGAACAAATTATTTGCTACGTTAGACACTACAGTTCGAAAAGTAGTGCTTAATCAGATTCCTTTTTTAGTAAGTGATACAGTAGGATTTATTAGAAAACTTCCCCATCAATTAGTTGAATCGTTTAAGTCTACCCTAGACGAAGTAAGAGAAGCTGATGTATTGGTTCATGTTGTAGACCTTTCTCACCCTTTACACGAAGAGCATATGGCTGTTGTGGAAGAAACACTAAACGAGATTATAGATTCACCAAAACCTATTCTTTACTGCTTTAATAAAATTGATCAGTTTAAAAATGAAGAGCTACAGCCTATTGTTAAATCATGGCAAAGTAAAGACCAAATGAGCACTTTCATTTCAGCAGTTAAAAAACAGCATATTTCGGAGTTTAGAGAAACAATTTATCAGATAGTGAAGGACATTCATTTTACCAGGTTTCCACATAATTCTATCACTTTAAATTACTAACTGATTACTAAATTTTTATTTTTGTTAGAAAATCAGATCAATTAAGATGGGGAAAAAATTAGTAATAGGGTCATCAGGGCAGATAGGAACAGAACTTATACTTGATCTTGTTGATACATACGGATCATCTAATGTTATTGCTACTGATATTAAAGCTACACCCCCTGATGTAATAAAGGATATTACTTTTTTTTCACTAGATGTTTTAGACAAAGACAACTTATTTAAGTTAGTAAAGGATAACAATATTGATGAAATTTATTTACTAGCAGCCTTACTTTCTGCTATCGCTGAGCAAAAAGTTCAGCCGGCATGGAACTTAAACATGAAAGGGCTTTTTAATGTATTGGACTTGGCAAAAGAAGGACACATTAAAAAAGTATTTTGGCCAAGTTCTATCGCAATTTTTGGTGCAACATCTCCAAAAAAAATGACGCCCCAAAGAACTATATCAGAGCCATCTACCGTTTATGGTATCAGTAAACTAGCAGGTGAAAGATGGTGTGAATATTATCATAATAATTATGGTGTTGATGTGCGAAGCATAAGATATCCAGGGTTAATAAGTTATAAAAGCGAACCAGGAGGAGGAACAACCGACTATGCTGTCGATATTTTTCATCAAGCCATTAATAAGGGTAAATATTCTTCTTTTTTAGGTCAAGATGTGCGTCTTCCAATGATGTATATGGATGATGCCATAAGAGCAACTAGAGAACTAATGCATGCAAAAGGAAGCGATATTACTATACGATCAAGCTATAATGTTAGTGGAATGAGTTTTACCCCCAATGAGATTGGATTTGAAATTAAGAAGCACTTACCCAATTTTAAACTTGATTTTAACCCAGATTATAGAAATAAAATTGCTTTAACTTGGCCCGAAAGTATAGACGATTCATTTGCTAATAATGATTGGAAATGGATACCTAAATTTGATTTAGAAACTACCTCTTCGATAATGATAAAAGAAATTTCAAAACAAAAGACAGTTAAATAACCAATTGTTAGTAGCAAATAAAATATTAGGTTATACAATTAAATTCACACTATTCGTTTGCTTAAATACTATTATTATAAACCCTTTTTTAAGTCAAAATGACACACTGAATCAAACTTTTGAAGGTAGGAGAAATGGATATTGGGTGATGAATGGACAGATGAAAAAAGATACAGCCTATCATCCGTTATCTAAAGTAGAAGAAGGAGTATTTAATAAAGGAAGAAAAACAGGTGTTTGGACAAAGTATTACCCTTCTGGATCTGTAAAAAGTAAAATCAATTATGTGAATGGTCGTTCATATGGTGATTTCGAATTGTATTTTCCAAATGGTCAGATTGAAGAAAAAGGTACTTGGCAATCAAAAGTTTACAACGGTAAATTTGTTAGGTATTACGAAGACGGTACAATAGCTCAAGAAAAAACATTCAATAGTAAAGGTAAAACAGAGGGGAAGGTGGTATATTATTATCCAAATGGTCAGGCAGAATTGGTTTTTGAAACTTTGAATGGAAAGGGATCAGGAGAAGCAGTAAGAAGTTGGCCAAATGGAGATGTGAAAGAGAAGATTACTTTTAATGAAAAAGGAGAGTCTTCTACAACAGGAACAATGGAAAGAAAAAACCCTCCAGTTGAAAAATCATCAGAGATAATTTCAGCCAAACAAGCAATTGAAGCAGAAGGAGAATTAAATATAGGATTTCTTCCCTCAGCAAAGGGAAAAATGCTAAAAGATGGCTATCATAAAACTTACAACGACAATAAGGATATACTTATGGATGGAGCATTCAAGAGCGGTAAGTTATGGACGGGGAAACATTACATCTATGATGAAAACGGTTTGTTAGAACGAATTGACGTTTACAAGGAAGGAGTTTTTTCTGGAAATGGTGTATTATAAACTTAACTGTTCGTTAATTGCATTAAAGCATTTATAAGCTTCGTCAAGTTTTCCTTTTTTGTTCAGTCTTTTGAATTTAATTCTACCATTTGTTTTGATTAAACTCAACCAGTATCTCCAGTTTAATAAAGCAAACAATGGAAGAGATGCCAAATATGCCAAGCCAATTTTCCAGCCAAATAATAGCAGAATAAGTAGTGTTAAAATACCCCAATAAAACCCAAAACAAACTACTCCTAAGACCAATTTTAATGAGCTATGAAAGTGAATGTCTTTTACTTTTGAATTGACAAACCAAACCGGTATTTTATATGGAATGTAATTACTTACTAAACCGATGAGGTGTAATGGTGATAATAAGCTTAAAAGTATACTTGAGATCAAGATGTTGTTAGATATTTTACTTTGCTCTTCTTTTGTGAAAAGGTAAGGGCGAAGTTTGTATTTACTAGTGGTATTATATAATGCTTCAACATTGTCAATAAATTTATAATACTCATTTGAATCTTCGTATTTTAAGTTATTGACTTTTTCTAGTGTTTTTTTCTGAAAGTTGATTTTTTCAATAAGTGATTTATTTTTGGATTGTATAGGAAACCTGTGTAATAAATTATAAAGCGATTGATAGTTTTCTTCATCTGTAATATCGAGCATTACATTTTTTAATTGATCTGTAATGTCTTTGGTTAATTTATTTATAGTTTCGTTAGGGTTTTTTTGATATGACTCATAGTAATTGCTTATATCTAATGGTTCACCAACAATACTCAACATTTCAGAATTCATATTGAAATGATTGCTGTAATCAATTCCTAATGGAATAATATACAGTTTCATGTTGAAATTATATTTTTCTGCAGCTCCTAAAGCGATTCTTGAAATCCCTTTTTTAAGAGGAGATCGTAAGTGTTTTTTGTAGTTGTGATTCCCTTCTGGGAAAATTAAAACATGTTCTTTGTTTTTTAAAATATCATGACATTGATCAAATGTGCTTTTATTTTTTTCAGCAGTATCAACACCATCACGTTGTCGAAAAATGGGTAACATATGTACTTTCCGAAGAATTGTATTGACTAATTTTTTCTTAAAAATATCGGCACGAGTTAAAAAATAAACAGGTTTTTTTAAATGAGCAGCCAATACAATAGGGTCTAAAAAGGCATTTTGATGATTAGCAGCAAAAAGTAATCCACTGTCTTTTGGTAGGTTTTCAAAATTATGAAGTTCATATTTCTTGAAATAAGTACGCATTCCTGTACGAACTATTGCATAGCATATTTTATAAATGATAGACCAACTTTTAAACCAATATCCTACCCAAATTTTTCTCATATTTACCTTAGTTCAACATTTAATTCTTTAGTGATTTTTTCTTGAATTTGTTTCATTACTTTATCTACTTCCTTGTCTGTAAGAGTCTTTTCAGCATGTAAAAATTCAAACCTTAATCCATAAGCTTTTTTACCAGGAAGGTTTTTTTTATTTCTATAAACATCAAATAAAGAAATATTTTGTAGTATTTGATTTTTAACTGATTTGACACATTTAAGAAGTTCACTAAAGGTGGTTTGTTCATTGACTAAAAATGAAAGATCTCTGTAAACCTTTTGGAATTTATTAATTTGTTGAAATGAACTATTTGATTTGTATGCGTAAGGTAGGATGGCATCCCAGTTTAATTCTGCGATGTAACAAGTTGACGTTACGTTCATTTTTGATAGTAATTCAGAATTTAATAGTCCTATTTTTACTATTTCTTTTTTCTGATAACTTATTGTGATTCCTTCATCCCATATTTCGTGGGGAGTTAGTGCTGTTTCTTGATAGTTATTTAACCCCAATAGTTCAAGAATACTATGAACAAGGCCTTTTAATTGAAAGAAGCTTGTAGAAGATTTCCCATTGTACCAATGCTCTTCGTTTTGCAATCCACTAAGACCAATTGTTAAGTGTTGCTGCTCTTTAAATTTTTCGTTTTTCGTTTGGTAGACTTTTCCCCATTCAAATAATGCACAATTGGCTTCGCCATGGTTTTGATTGGTTTTAATAACCTCAATCAGGTTGTATACTAACGATTGACGAAGAATAGCTGTATCCTTACTTAAAGGATTTAATAAAGACACATGTTGAGAGTCTAAATTAGTGGTACTTTCAATGGCTTGAATGTATGATTTTTTTGAAAGTGAATTAGAAAGTATTTCGTTTACCCCTCTACTTGAAAGATGATCGCTAATTCTCTTTTGCAATTTAACTGCATTTCGAGCAGGTGTAAAAGACATGGAACTTTCTAATTTGGTTGGTAATTCAACTTTATTGTAACCATAAATTCGCAATACTTCTTCAGCTATATCAGCCTCTCTTGTTACGTCATTTCTATAATTAGGAACCAATAGGTCAGCTGTATTTTCAGTTGTTTTGGTTACTTGAATATCGAGTAAATTTAAAATGTTGTTCATTTCTTGGTTACTCAATTCAATGCCGCAAAGTTTTCTAATGTTAGAATAGTTTATTGAAACCTCAATTGGGCGATCTTTTACAGGATGTACGTCAATTATTTCAGAGCATACATCACCTCCAGCAACAACATGCATTAATTCTGCAGCCATGACCAAAGCAGGAATAACCATAGCGGGGTCTACACCTCTTTCAAAACGGAAAGAAGCATCAGTGTTTAAACCGTGTCTTTTGGCGGTTTTCCTTGTGCTTACAGGTTCAAACAAAGCACTCTCAATAAATACGGTTGTGGTACTCTCTTTGACTCCCGATTTTACACCACCAAAAATACCTGCTAAACACATTTCATTAGTGTTGTTGCAAATCATTAAGTCGTTTTCGTGGAGTTTACGTTCGGTTCCATCAAGAGTGGTGAAAAGTTGATTCTTTTTAGGGCACCTAACTTTAATTGTATTTCCTTCAATTTCAGCTAAGTCAAAAGCATGTAAAGGCTGCCCGAGTTCGTGCAATACAAAGTTGGTAGTATCCACTACATTGTTAATGGGTTTTAAGCCAATAGATCTTAGTTTGTTTTTAAGCCAATCAGGACTTTCATTTACAGAAATATTTTCCAAAATTAAACCAGCATATCTATGGCATTTATCTTCTTGATCAATTACAACTTTAAAGTTTTTATAATTCTCTGATTTAGACCATTTTTTTGCCTCTGGAAGTAGTTTTAAAGCAGTATTGTTTGGGACGAGTTTTTGGTGCTTTAATGCAACGAGTAAGTCTCTTGCTACTCCATAATGACTCATGCCGTCTGCACGATTGGGGGTTAAGCCAATTTCAAAAACGGTGTCGTCTTCAAGTTTAAAATAGTTAGCAGCTGTTTGCCCCACAGTAGCTTTATTGTCAAGAACCATGATGCCATCGTGTTCTTTGCCCAGCCCTATTTCATCTTCAGCACAAATCATCCCATAGGAACTAATGCCTCTAATTTTAGCTTTTTTAATGGTAAAAGGCTCATCATTTGTTGGATGAATGGTTGTTCCTGGGACAGCAACCACTACTTTTTGCCCTTCGGCTACATTTGGAGCCCCACAAACAATGGTGCTTAATTCATCGTTCCCAATGTCAACTTTAGTGACATTAAGCCTGTCAGCATCAGGATGTTTTGAAACCTCTGTAACATGACCAATTACCAAACCTTTAAGTCCTCCTTCAACACTATTAAATGTTGAGGTTCTTTCCACCTCTAAACCAATATCGGTTAAAATTTCAGCAACTTTTTTTGCTGATAAATCAATAGGAAGAATGGTCTTTAACCAATCGAAGGAAATATTCATATCTGTAAATGAGGTTTATGGCGTGTAAAATTAATGGGTTTTATCAAGTGACAAAAATATACTTAGATAAAATGTGGTTGCTTAATTTTCAACTAATTCATACAAAAAGGTATATGCAAATAAAATTTTTATATTTTTGGCGACTCAAATGTTGGTGCCTTAGCTCAGTTGGTAGAGCAATGGACTGAAAATCCATGTGTCCCTGGTTCGATTCCTGGAGGCACCACCATCTTAAAAGCTCCCTTTTTTAGGGGGCTTTTTTTGTTTTCAACAATTTGTGTCGATAAATTCTATTATTTAGCTTTGTAACAACATTGAAGAAATCGCCTAACAAAAATAGAACACTCATTGTACTTTGCTTATTAATAAGTTATGTATTGCTCCAGTTTTTTTGGTGGGGTTATCATATAATTTCACTAACACAAAAGGTGAATGGTGATGAAACCTACGTAACTAGAAGATTAGGAATGATAATGGGCGAAGCAGTTGTGTTTGTCACCTTGATTGGGATTGGAGCTTTTTATGTTATAAGATCTTTTTACAAGGAATTTTCATTAGCTAAAAGACAAAAAAACTTTTCACTTTCTGTAACGCACGAACTAAAAACTCCAATTGCTTCTTCTCGACTATTTGCAGAAACACTTTTAAATAGAAAAGAACTTTCTGAGGAAAAAAAACAAAGTAGTCTGGAGAAAATAATACAGGAGCAAGATCGACTACAACAATTGGTTGATAAAATATTACTAGCAAGTTCAATTGGTGAAAGTGATCAAAAACTTTCTTACAAACCCATTGCCATTAAGAGTTTTGTTGACAATATTATCGATTCAAATTCCTATTACAATAATATTGAAAATAATATCATAGAAACGTTGGTACTCCCTATAGATGATTTCTTTTTCACATCTGTTATTCAAAACTTGTTAGACAATGCAAAAAAATATTCTTCTGAAGAAGATGCAATAACTATTGAGTCTAGGATTGATTCATCTCATGTTTCATTGTCTTTTATTGATAAAGGTATTGGGGTTCCTGAAAAAGAAAAAACTAAAATATTTGAACAGTTTTATCGTGTTGAAGACGAAGAAACAAGGTCATCTAAAGGGACAGGATTAGGTCTGTATTTGGTAAATGAAATTGTAAAAATGCATGGAGCAAAGATTTTATGTAAAAACAATTCCCCAAAAGGAAGTATTTTCACTATTCAATTTAAATTAGACAATGTCAAAAAAAGTAGCATTACTCATTCTTGATGGATGGGGACTTGGAGATGAAAATAGTTCTGACGGAGTACACTTGGCTAACACCCCATGTTTTGATAACCTGTTAGCTACTTGTCCAAATAGTAAATTAACAACCTTTGGGTCTAAAGTTGGCCTCCCTGAAGGTCAGATGGGTAATTCTGAAGTGGGGCATTTAAACATTGGTGCAGGAAGAATTGTATACCAAGATTTGTTAAGAATCAATAATGCTATCGAGGATAAATCATTCTTTAATGAAATAACAATAATTAATGCTATTGATTATGCAAAAAAAAATGGTGTGAAAATCCACCTTATGGGATTAGTGTCTAAGGGTGGTGTTCATTCTTCTTTTGAGCATTTGACAGCTCTGTGTGACTTATTTCACTCTAAGAAAGCAGATAATGTATTTATTCATGCTTTTACAGATGGTCGAGACTGTAGCCCCAAATCAGCATTTGAAACAATTAAAGAGCTTGAAAACAAAATTCAAAATACCTCAATAAATATTGCTAGTGTAATAGGACGTTATTATGCAATGGATAGGGATGAAAGGTGGGAAAGAATTAAGAAGGCATATGACTTATTGATTCACCAAAAAGGGGCAGTGGTTAACTCAGCATCAGAAGCTATAATACATAGTTATGCTAATAACATTACAGATGAATTTATTGATCCATATGTAATTGAGAATTCTAATGGAAAGATAGCAGATAATGATGTGGTTTTATGTTTTAATTTTAGAACAGATAGGTGCAGACAAATCACATCTGTTTTAACGCAGAAAAGTTATTCATCTCAAGAAATGCAGCCTTTAAATTTGCATTATCTTACTATGACTAACTACGATAAAGCTTTTAAGAATATTAAAGTTGTTTACGATAAAGAAAATCTTATTAATACTATCGGAGAGGTGATAAGCACCAATAATAAAACACAGTTAAGAATTGCTGAAACCGAAAAATATCCTCACGTGACTTACTTTTTTAGTGGAGGAAGAGAACTTCCATTTAATGGAGAGTCTAGAGAAATGGCAAAGTCTCCTGATGTTTCTACTTATGATTTGAAACCTGAAATGAGCGCTTATCAAATAACCAAAATAGTAAATTCTAATATTGAAGAAAAAGCACCAGATTTTATTTGTTTAAATTTTGCTAATCCAGATATGGTTGGTCATACTGGTGTGCCAAAAGCAATAATTAAAGCATGTGAAACGGTTGACACTTGTTTAGAAATGGTAATGGAAACAGCATTGAAAAATGAATATAGCATAGTTGTAATTGCAGATCATGGAAATGCCGATAAAATGTTTCATATTGACGGTACACCACACACCGCACATACCCTTAATTTAGTTCCGATGATTGTTATTGATAATAACGTTGATCATGTTGAAAATGGGATTTTAGCAGATGTAGCTCCCACCATACTTTCTTTAATGGGAATAAATAAAGCTAAGGAAATGACGGGAAAAAGTTTGATTTAGTTTCTAATAATTTGCACTGAACCTACAATAGTTATATTTAAACCTTCATTATTTGGGGTGCTATATTCATATTTTTTGGAATTGGGGTTCAATTGATAGTAATACACCCCATCAGGAAGATTTTCTCCACTTTTATAGTGTGTCCCAGTCCAATCGTATTGATAGTTAGACGTTTCGTACACAACCTTACCCCATCTATTTAAAATCAATAAATAGGGTGATGGATATTGTTTTAAATTAACTGGAATGAAGAAATCATTTTGCCCATCATAATTAGGAGTGAAAATATTTATGGGCTCAATAGGGCACTGATTCCACACCAAACAGGAATCGTGAATTTCTTTGTTGCAACCATCGTAGATACTTATTCCATAATAAGAGGTTGAATCAGGACTGATAGAAATTTGTGAAATATTACTATTTCCATTTGACCATTGAAGATCGATAGGTTCTATGCCACCACTCCAATTAGCCACTAAATTTGCATATTCATTGTTTTTTGAACAAATGTTTATGCTATCAACTAATGATAAACTTAGTGGCGTATAGTCACTAATATATAAAACTGCAGTTGATGTGTCCATTTGACCAAAACACCTTTCAAAAATCACATTTAAAACAACTGTTTCTGAAGGCTCGCTAATAGAATCTAGATTAGGATAAATAAATATAGTATCAGAAAATTGTCCTACAGGAATAACTAAACTGTCTCCAATTAGTGGGTAATCAACACCAGGTGTTGCTGTGCCAGCAAGATTAAAATAAACAATAAAATCTGTTGAAGCATCATCTCTTTCAAAATTAAAAAATGCAGCATTACATCCTTCATATAAAATAGTGTCACCCTCTGCAATGCCACTAGAAACACCAATGTTATTGGAAGAGAAACTGCCTTCTTCTAGAAACACACCAGAATCATAACTCGAATCACCTCCATCCCCAATTGCCAGCTTAATGTGGTAGGTGGTGCCACATGTAACAACTGCTTTTGCTGTCAGCACTACAGTTTTCCCATCGTATTCAATATTTCCGTTAGAGTTGTTAGTGTAAAAAACATTATATGTTGCCCAATTGGGGTCAATTGAACTGCAAGTTGCTGAAAACCCAAAGATTCCTGGAAACCCAGGGTTTACTGTGTTAATAGAAACTGGGGTATTGGTATATGTGCTAGGATTATTTGGATTTGGTATTAAAGCTATGTTTTTAGCATTATAGTTTGTTCCATTTGGATTGATTCCAGTTAAAAAAAAACCAAAAGCATCATTAACACTTCCACAGACATACTCTTCATATTCTTCTGAGGCAAAAACATAATTAAAAGCAATGGTGTCTCCTTCTGGAATAAAATCAAATTCTATTACACACTCATCATAGATTTGATTAGCTGTAATACTTTGTAAATCAGCGTCTGTTCCAGGGTTTCCAGAGCCACCAAGACTTGCGCCACTAGAACTATTATTTTGGCCTGCAAGTTGGACATCGCCAGATCCTAATATAAGGCCGCTTGGAAGGCCTGTGGCGGCACTATTATTATCTAAAAAAGAACCAATTTGTTCGTTGTTGATATTAGCGGATCCTCCATTGAATTGTATGTTTGAAACACTTACGCCACTCCCAATTAGAACAGTTTGAACATATTGTGCAACAGTCATGCTGTTGTTGTTTATAGAAACCTGTGCAGAAAAAGAGCCCAAAAAAAGTAACGTTAAAGCAACTGAGTAAGCAGTTGGGTTGATGTATTTATTTATTATAAACATTGAAGACTCAAACTTAAATTAATTTTCATTTATAAAACGTGAAATGAGGGTTAAGGTTGCTCATCTCTTTTAAGTGTAAAGTAAATATTGACAATATTTTTAAAGTTAAAAACGAAATGTATATTTGAAACCTAAACCTTAATAAGATGGTGCAAGAATACATAAACAAAAACAAGGATAAGTTTTTAAATGAATTAAAAGATTTTTTGAGAATACAATCTGTAAGTGCTGATCCAAAATTTAATAGTGAAGTTCAAAAAGGAGCAAAGTTTTTAGAGGAAAAACTACAATTAGCAGGTGCAGATAATATTTGTATTCACGAAACTGCTGGACACCCAATTGTATATGCAGATAAAATTATAGATAAGAATCTTCCAACTATTTTAGTGTACGGACATTACGATGTTCAACCAGCAGATCCTTACGAATTATGGGACTCCGATCCTTTTGAACCTGTAGTTAAAGATACTCCTATTCATCCTGATGGTGCCATTTTTGCAAGAGGAGCATGTGATGATAAAGGACAAATGTTTATGCATGTAAAAGCTTTTGAAGCAATGTTAAGTACTGACAATTTACCATGTAATGTTAAGTTTATGTTTGAAGGTGAAGAAGAAGTTGGGTCAGCAAACCTTGAAACATTTGTAAGAGAAAACACTTCTTTGTTACAAGCAGATGTTGTATTGGTATCTGATACTGGTATCATTGCCAATGATACTCCTTCTATTTGTGTAGGTCTAAGAGGCTTAAGTTATGTTGAAGTTGAAGTTACAGGTCCAAATAGAGATTTACATTCTGGACTATATGGGGGAGGAGTTGCTAATCCAATCAATGTTTTATCTAAAATGATAGCCTCTTTGCATGACGATTCAGGAGCGATTAATATACCTGGATTCTATGAAGATGTTCAGGAAGTTTCGACTGCTGAAAGAGATGAAATGGCAAAGGCTCCATTTGATATTAATTATTATAAAAAAGATTTAGAGATTGGTGATGTTTCGGGAGAAAGAAGTTTTTCAACCAATGAAAGAACGTCTATTAGACCTGCTTTAGATGTTAATGGAATTTGGGGTGGATATACTGGTGATGGCGCAAAAACTGTTTTACCCTCTAAGGCGTATGCTAAAATCTCTATGCGTTTGGTACCGAATCAAAAATCAGAAAAAATCACAAAATTATTTTCAACCCACTTTGAGAAAATCGCTCCACCATCTGTAAAGGTAAAAGTTACTCCACATCATGGTGGAGAAGGAGTTGTGATTCCAACAGATTTTACTGGGTATATGGCTGCAAAAAGAGCAATGGAATCCTCTTTTGGTAAGACACCAATACCTGTAAGAAGCGGAGGAAGTATTCCGATAGTTCCTATGTTTGAAGAAGTGTTGGGTCTTAAAACGATATTACTAGGTTTTGGATTAGATTCTGATGTAATACATTCCCCAAACGAGCATTTCGGATTATTTAACTTTTACAAAGGAATCGAAACTATTCCTTTGTTTTATAAAAATTTTGCAGAACTAAATAAAAAATAGTTATGCGAATTGGTGTATTTGTTTGCTTAATTTTTTTTTTAAATTCTTGTGTTTCGTATAAGCCTATTCAGTTTATTGGTTTAAATGATGTATCCTTTAGCGAAGGAAATTATTGCGAACCGATGTGTGTTTCAGTTTCTGTTTATAATCCCAATACTTTCAAAATAGCTATTAAAAAGGCAAATGTTCTAGCAACAATAAATAAAAATGATTTGGGAAGAATAACGGTCAAGGAGAAATGTTTTTTACCCCCATTAAAAAACACAGAATTACGATTTGCTGTTAACACCACAAAGTCAAACCTTGCTACGAGTCTTTTGAAGTCACTAAATATTTTGCTCGGAAAAAAAATTTATTTACAACTTAACGGTAAAATAAAGGTTAAAGCTTATGGTTTAGGTGTCAAAGTCATAGTAGAAGAAAGTTTAGAATTAGATTATAAGTCTATCATAAAATAACTGCGTAATTACTTTACGTTGTTAGTTTAGATATTAGTATTGTAATTAAAAAAACAATACTATGGAATCCCAAAATCAACTAACTAATAATTTATTTGAAGTTCATTTCATTATTCATGAAAAAGACGATAATGCTGTATTGTTAAATGGAGCGTACATGATTAACAATAAAAAATATTTTACTGACATTCCAGTTGATTTTTTAAAGTTTAGTCATATGTGTGAAAAATCAATAGGCCTTGATAAATCCAAGTCTATTTGGAATAGATTGTTTAATAATAACGACTTGGTAGCTGAAGTTTCACCAAAAAAACACATGAATTCACCTATGTTCTTCAACCCAGAAGACCTAGGTATATATAATAAATATAACTTAAAAATCGCATAATCATGAATACTTTATCTATCACATCTTACCCAAAACAAGAACTTCCTAAACTTGGCGTGTTAACTCAATTGGTTGAATTAAGCAGGCATGATTATATCTATATCAAGGATAAACTTAGTCCTGGTATTGAATTGGAAATAGTAAAAGACAAAACAAGACAATGGGACATTCAAGCAGTAGCCGTATTTTACAAAGGATTTAAACTTGGTTACTTAAGTCAGTCTATCAATAGAACTATTAATAAAATGATATTTAATTACGGTGACGTTAAAATTAAAGTTAAATCAGTTAATAAGACTGATGTTTTTAAAGGTTTAGATGTATTGATTGAAATACGATAAGGCCTTGCTATTTACTTAACCACAATGAAGGGTTAACAGTGTTCATACCTGTACTTGCAATTTTCCAAATTTCTAGATGAGACTCAGAAACGCCATCGTCATTGATCAATAGTTTACCAATATTTTGTTTGGCACTTAAAAGTTCTCCTTTTGTAACAAAAACTTCTTGTAGATTAGCATATACAGTTCTGTATTCACCATGGCTAACCATTACGACTTTTCCTGCTCCAGGAATTATTAATACGCTTGTAACTTTTCCACCAAAAATAGATCTAACATTAGCATTTTTTGTTGTTAAAATATCAACTCCATTGTTTTCAACAGTTGCAGTATTAACAAGGTGATGCCTATGCTTACCATACTTACTGCTTATTTCCCCTCTTTCAACTGGCCAACAAAGCCTTCCTTTGTTACTGTTGAAGCTTTTCGAAAGCTCCATTCCCTCAGGAGTTAAAGAGAATGTAGCTGTTTTACTTTTCTTAATTGTTGAACGAACTTCTTTCTCTATGGCTTTGCGAATTGCATTTGAAATTATTTTTCTTTTTTTAGAATGCTCATTCAATTGTTTTACCAGTAAGTTTTCATTTTGTTTTAATTCTTTAAGAGATAATTCTTGGGTTTTCTTATCATTTAAGTAATTCTCTTTTTCAGATTTTTTTGTTTCAATTAATAAAGATTTTTTTTCTATTTCAGAGCTTAATAATTCTTTTTCAATGGCTAAATCAGTTTGGTTTTTTGTTATTCTTTCAATTTGTTTTTTTCTGTAATCTGCATAATGTTGAATGTATTTCATTCTGTGAAATGCTTCAGAAAAACTAGAGGAAGATATTATATATAAATACTTGTAATTTGGATTTCTATTTTTGAATGCATACATCAACATTTTTTGATATTCTTCTTTTAAAACACCTATAGTGTTTTCTAAAGAAATAACCTGCCTGTTTATTTCATGAATATTTTCATCTAATTTTCGAAGTTGAAAATTATAATTTGAAATCAACTTTTCTCTATAATTTATTTGAGTATTTATTATGCCAATATCTGTCAGAGTAAGTCTTTCAGAATTTTTAGTTTCCTTAATCAAAAGTTTTGTATTGGCTATTTTGGAGATTAATTTTTTTTCTTGAAGCTTGAGTTGATCACTCTTTTTTTGACCTACAGCACCAAAAGAAAAAATAAAACAAAGAAATATTAATATGTGTTTTATTTTAATCATTCAATTATTAATGGGGTATATTTTGCAGAAACTTTAAATGGGAAATTTTGTTTTTCGTTTATTTTCAAAGGAGATTTATATTGCAAGTCAAGTGAAACAGTATCACTCAAATTGGTGAAGTTGAAATTTACGTTCATGGGGAAATATTGTGTATTAATTTTTTCCCAATTGTTGTATGATATATTCATATTAGTTTCACTTTCCTTTACATACACAGCAATACTGTCACATTTGAGAAGTGTTGGATTTATCCAGTATTCAATTGTATAATTGTTTTCCATCAAACCATTATTTAAATTTTTAAATTCAAGATAGTACTTGTCCTCATTGATTTGAACATTTGTTTTTTTGCTTTTATTAATACCTATCATTCTTCCAATTAGTATATCCTCAATCAATTCAAAAGATAATTCAATACCAAGTATTTTTTTCAATTCAATAAAAGATCCTGAAAAGTATTTTTTTTCTGGATACTTTATAAGGGCCCCAACTGAATCTTTTCCAACAAGGCTAGTTAATAGCTGAAAACTAGCTTTTGAAAAGTTCATCCATATAACACTGTCGTTTCTTAAACGAAAATTAGCTTTAATTCTCTCATTTTCTCCTTGTAAAACTATGTTGGCATCGCCCTTTAGCCTCAACCACTCAAAATCAAATTGATTTTCATGAATTGAGTTAATTAACTTTTTAAAGGATAATGATTTAATTTCCTCATTATTATTTTGACGCGGCTTGATAATATTACAACTTATAAAAATTGTGAAAATAACAATTGCTATATAGTAGTTATTTGATAAATTTCTTATCATTTATTTTAGTTTGAATTTTATCTGATGCACCACCTTTGTTTTTAGCTTTCTCCCAAAAAATAATAGCTTCTTCCTTTTTGTCTAAATGAAATAATACATCTCCATAATGCTCTAAAATTACACCATTCCCCTCAGTGCTATTATTTATTGCCTTGTTAATCCATATTTCTGCATTTTTAAAGTCTTTTTTGTTAAATAAAACCCAACCGTAGGTATCCAGAAAAGTAGGGTTTTTAGGGTAGTTTTTCAGTGCTTTTAAAATTAGTTCTTCAGCAAGAATTAGTTCTCTTTTTTGTTCGGCAAGGTAATAGCTATAATTATTTAGTAAAACAGGATTACTTGGATTATTTTTTACTGCATTTTGTAAATGAATGAAAGCCTTCTCAAAATCTTTAAGCTGATAATAAGCATCACCTATATGGTGTTCAAAATCACTAATTAACAAGGAGTCATCTATAACAAGACTTATCCCATTTTTTAAGCTTGTAAGTGATTTGTCAAATTCTTTTATTGAAGATTGGGCAACTCCTAAAATTATATAGCTTAAAGGCTGGTTGGGATGATTAATTATGGCGTTTTTTGCATCTTCAATGACTTCTATGTAATTATTTTCTGCTAATTCAGAAGTCATTAATTGAGACCAAACTTCAAAGGGAATAGGATTAATAGCAAGAGATTTTCTTAAAAAAATACATGCAGTATCGTTTTTATTTTGTAAAAATTTTATGTCTGCATATAACAAGAAAGCATCGCTATTTTTATTGTGAAAAGCTAAAAACTGTTTTAAGAATAATTCAAGTTCTGAAATTTTAAAAGAACTATTTTTTTCATATGAAATTTGAAGCAGTATCTCTAATTTAATATTCTCGTTAATCTCATGTGAGTTCATTACTGCTATTAATTCTTTTACAGCCAAATCGTGCTGTTGAGATCGGTAATAATATTGAAATAATGATAACCTAACTAAGCCATTAGTTGAGTCAATTGACATCATTTTCCGAAAAACTTTTAAGGCATCATCCTCATTACCTATAGTTTGGTAATACTCGCCTAAAATTCCATAATTTCTAATATCATCAGGATGAGAATTAACTAATTTTTTTAATTCGTTAAGTGCTTTTTTTCTCTTCTTTAAAAAAACCAATAACTGGTGTTTCTGAAGACTTAGATCTTGGCTAACTCCATTAATTTTTTCTATTTCATCAAAGGTTTTGAGTGCCTTTTTATATTTTTTATTTTCCATTTGACATTCAGCCAATGAAAATAAATATTCTGTTCTTTGTGGGTGGTTTTCAAACAATTTTTCAAAACAAAGACTAGCGCTTTGATAGTTTTTTAGTTTTCGATAAAAAACAGCAAGGTTTGCTAAATACCACTCGTTTTTAGGAGACATTTGAACAGCTTTTTGAGCTTGTTCAATAGCGAGGTACTTTTTATCCTCATCCCAATAAATACCTGACATTTCAAAATAGCAAACCCCACTTTCAGGATTTAGTTCAAGGCAGACCTTAAATAAAGAGTCTGCAGTAAAATAATCACCGCTAATTTTAGCAGAAATAGCTTGAATAAGAATAGATGAAAATTTCGGTTCATCAAATGAAGTATTGTTTTTTGATTGACCGGTTACATTTTTAAAAATGAATAAAGATGCAATCGTAAACCAGACAAATATTTTTATTCTTGGTTTCAAAATATCAATTTATTTTTTTCCTGTACTTCCAAACCCACCTTCGCCTCTTTCGCTGTTACCTAATTCTTCAGAATTAATAAATAGAGGAAACTCATGTTTAGCAATGACCATTTGAGCTATTCTATCTCCGTTATTTACAATAAAGTTTTCATTGGAAAGATTTACTAATATTACTCCAACATCTCCTCTATAATCAGAGTCAATTGTACCCGGAGAATTAAGAACAGAAACACCATTTTTAAAAGCTAAGCCACTTCTTGATCTTACTTGCGCCTCATAGCCTATGGGTAATTCTATTTTAATCCCAGTTGGGATTAAACACCTTTCAAGAGGTCTTAGAACAATCGGTTCATTTATAAAAGCTCTTAAATCAGCTCCAGCAGATCCAATTGTTTCAAGTTTTGGATTTGGGTGACCTGAAATGTTAATTATACTAACGTTTATTTTATTCATGAGATGTATTTGGAATATTTTTTTTAAAAGGTTTCTCAACAACCAATACAGCAACTAAAAAACCAATTAAAAGTAATGTGTGATAACCATATTCTAGTACTGTATATTCAATTAGAGGATTAAATGGTAAGCTGATTGCAAAAAGTATTGAGCCTAACCCGATGTAGATGAAAAATTTCCATAATTTATAAGGAATAGTATAGTGTTTTTGTCCAAAGACATAACTTAAAATCATCATCGAGCCATAGCAAGCCAATGTGGCATAGGCTGATGCAATATATCCAAGTTTAGGAATGAAAACAAAATTTATAGTCAAGGTTATTAATACACCAATACTTGAAATGTAAGCACCAAACATTGTTTTATCTGATAATTTGTACCAAATGGATAAACTCGTATAAACACCAAGAAATATATTGGCTCCTAACAAAATTGGTACAACGGCAAGACCATCCCAATAATCGGAGTTATTGATAAAGTACTTGAATATGTGTAAGTACAGTGTAATTACTAAAAAAATAAAGACTAAAACAATTGTGAAGTAATTCATTACTTTGGCTAAAATTTCTTTTGATGATTTATTGGTTTCGTTTTTGAAAAAGAACGGTTCTGAAGCGTATCTAAAAGCTTGAATAAACATGCTTACAATCATAGTAATTTTATAGTTAGCTCCATAAATTCCATTTTTTGATTGAGCAAGTTCTAATGCATCTGTATTATTCATTCCCCGATCTAAGTACTGGTTGTATAAAATCTCTTTGAGCATTGCTCTATCAAGCGTTTCATTAACTACATAAGCAAGCCCCACAAAAAGCATTGGGGTAGCATATTTGAGCATAGAGATAATGATAGAAAAGTCAAAACGACCTTTGAGATTTATTTCAGAGCTCAAGGCTAAAAATTTTACAATACTTGATATTAGATTAGCGATAAATACATAGCCAACTCCAATTTCAGGATTATACAAATTATCAATGATCCAATTTGTTGTTCCAGCTTCATAGTTAGCCTTGCAATAAAGGATGAAAAAAAGATTTAAACTTATATTGACACCTACATTTAAAAAGTTAATCAATGCAAATTTCTTGGCTTTTTCTTTTAGTCTAAGTTGTGCTAATGGTATTGCTGAAACAGCATCTAGCCCGACTATCATTCCGAACCATATTATGTATTCTGAATGTTCAGGGTACTTAAGGAGATTTGCAATTTCTTGAGAAAAAAAACTAATTATTAAAATAAAAAAAGATGAAGTTGTGATTAAAGAAAATAAGGTATTGCTGTAAACCTGTTTAAAATCATGTTTTTTAGTTGTTGAAAAGCGAAACAATGCTGTTTCCATTCCATAGGTTAAAAGAATTACTAAAAAAGCTACATAAGCATACATTTCAGTTATAATCCCGTACTGTTCGGTTGAAAATTTAACAACATACAAAGGAGTAAGCAAGTAATTAAGAAACCTCCCAATTATACTGCTGGATCCATAAATCGCAGTTTGGCCTATGAGTTTTTTTATGCTAGACAATTAATAGTTAGGTTTTCTTTTTTCCATAAATGCAGAAGTTCCTTCTTTAAATTCATCACTTCCAAAACAATTTCCAAATTCTTCAATTTCTTTATTGTAACCATCAACATCATTTTTGTATCCCGCATTAACAGCATTGATTGCAGCAGTTATTGCTTTTGGGGAATTTTGAGAGGAAGCTTTAGCTATTTTGATACATTTTGGCAACAAATCTTCTAAACTAACAACGTAATTAACCAAATGATGTTGTAAAGCTTCATCAGCATTCATCATTTTTGCAGTAGTAATTAGC
>JBELEU010000003.1:0-11432 GCA_042093455.1 Crocinitomicaceae bacterium
AAAGGTTTTGGTTTGATCTGGTGTATTTGGCGTTGTTCCAAACCCATCGTATTGGTCATTAATTATCCTATTATTGGTTCCAATATTTGGACCTGAAACACTATCATTTAACTGCCATGAAATGGTTGGTTGATTAAAATCTTCTACAAAAAGTTGTACTACACTTTGAGCATAGATGTTTCCATTTTGGAGAAAAATAAAAATCATTATTGTCTTGAAAACATATTTCATATAAGGCCTATCAACTAAATTTAATGATTATTTCTGTTTTTAAACAATTAATTTTTACTAAGGACAACCTTAATTGTTTTTTTTTATACATTTAATTTTAACTTATTTACTTAAACTAAAATCATGGAAGAAACAACAAATGCTCCAATTCAAAATAATAACCCTGTTCAAGAAAAAGTACCAAATTCAGTTGCTGTATTAGTTCTGGGAATACTTTCTATTGTCTTTTGCTGGTGTTATGGGTTCATAGGTCTAACCTTAGGAATTATAGCACTTATCTTAGCTTCAAAAGGTAAAAAATTACACGCTGAAAATCCTGAAAAATATACTGCTGGATCTTTCAGTAACTTAAAAGCAGGAAGAGTTTGTGCTATAATTGGAACTATTATTTCTGCACTTTATATGATTTATGTGATTGCAATTCTTGCGATTTACGGAGCTGCATTAAGTCAAATGCCTTGGGACCAATTTTAAGTAATTTCATAATTTGATTACACAAATGAGCTGGCTCGAGGACAATATGTTGCCATGCTTTTATAAAAAATTCTTGGGTTTTGAGTGTCCTGGATGTGGAATGCAACGTTCTATCATTGCTTTATTTAGGGGTGAACTCTACGAAAGCTTTTTATTATACCCACCTCTGTTTTTTATTATTCTTTTGTTAGTCTTATTGATTATCCATTTAATCTTTAAATTAAAGCATGGTGCAAATATTCTAAAGTGGATGTTTATCTTAAATGCAATTGTGATAATAATTAGTTTTATAATTAAATTGACTTACACAAACAACGGCTGTTGCGCTTCATGAAAAAGCTAATCATTTTAATTTTTAGTAATACATTGATCCTGCACCAACGCTGCCTAATATTGTACCAATAATAACAAAATAAATTATCCAAAAAATCAAGTATAAGGATGATAATGACAATCCAACAATACCACAAATTCTTCCTGCTTTAAACATCGTTAATGATGAGCTGGTGTATTTACCAGGGTTGTTTTCGATTTCAGTTTTCAAATTTTTTGATGTTATCAATGTTATAATCCCCAATACCACTCCTACAATACCAACGCAGGCTACTCCAGGGAAAATTGATAAGATACCTAAAACTAGGACAGTAGTTGACTTGGGTAATGTTTCTTGTTGATTTGGGTGTGTATTTTCCATTAAAATAAAAGTTAATTTATGTGAAGATGTTTGATGACTTCAAATTTATAATTAAATTTAGAATATGGATTCAAAAGTAAAAAAGTTTAGCTCATATTTTCTTGTTGCTATCGTATTGGCAACAACTGTTATTGCCGTTTTAGAAATATGGGGGATTCACCTTCTAGATATTGAAGCCATCTTTTGGAAGCTGATTCAATCTTTAATTGTTGTATTTTGTTCTTCAGCTGTTATTCTTTTTGTGTTTGCAGTTGTTCTAAAAGAAAAAAAATAAAGCTCTGTTTTTTAAATGATAGCCAAATACTTGGGTTATCTTATTTCTTTTTCACTATTTTTAGTTTATTGTCTACTAACATTTGTTGTCTTTAAATTGAAATGGTAAAACAAATTCGCTTCTTATTACTTACTATTTCCGTTATGTTATTGGGGAATTCTTGGGCAATCACTAACCAAGAATTAAATTCTATATATAATTCTATTTCAAAGAATCAAACATTAACCTTAAATGCAGAGCTTTCTAATGCTTATTTAAAGAAAGACCTTGAAAAAGCAATGTATTATGCACAAGAGACTCTCAAAGAAGCACTTTCAAACAGGTCTTTAATGGACATTCCTTTTGCTCATCAACAAATAGGTAAAGTTTATCTAGAAAGAGGAGAGCTATTAGAAGCTTTAGAGCAATTTCTTATTGCACAAGAAAAATACACTGCTTCCCAAAGTTGGATTGAAATTGCATTTAACAACATATTAATTGGTGGGGTATATGCAAAAACCGGAGATGCTCTAAGAGCTGAAAATGAGTTTAGCAAATGTCAGAAAATTGGTGAAAAAATAAAAAATAACACCTTAATTTCAACAGGTTATTTAGCACTCTTTGATAATGAAAAAAGTCAAGCGAATTCAAAGTCGGCATCCATTTTAAAGAAGTCAATTTATTTTATAGGACAAATTGCATCACCAAGTTCAAAAGCTATTTTTTATTCCATTATTGGCCATAGAAAGCAACATATAAATAATTTTGACGAAGCAATTTTCTTTTATAAAAAAAGTATTGTTTTAAATCAGTTAACAAATAATATTGAAGCATTAGTCGAAACTTACTATGAAGCGGGTAAAACAAAAGAAAAACTAAACTTATTAGTTGATGCTAAATCTTATTATGAACAAGGTTTTGAAACAGCAAAAAACCACTCTTATTTACTAGGCATTAAAATTGGTTGTCTTAAACTTTCTTCATTTTATGAGTCTCAGGGAGACTATAAAAAATCTTCCATTTATCTAAAATATTTAAATAAAATAAAAACACTTCAAGGTGAGGAAGAGTTAAAAGCAAGGATCGAATTGGCTGATCAAGAAAAACAATTGTTAATTGAAAAAGAGCAGTCCAAAAACGATTTAAAATTCAAAAACACATTTTTAAAATTATTAAGTATTATCGTTGGAGTTCTAATCTTATTTTTACTTCTTCTTTTTTATGCTTTCAAAACAAAATCTTCTTTTTTAAAAAAACTAGAGATTTCGAACAAGAAAATTTTATCAATTCAAAAAGAAAAAGATGATTTTCTTGCTTATACATCTCACGAAATTAGAACCCCCCTTTCAGCCGTTGTTGGCTCAGCAGAACTTTTAGAATCTACCCAATTAACAGCTACACAAAAAAAGCATCTCTCTTCTGTAAAAACAAGCGCTAGCAATATATTGTTTTTAGTAAATGACATATTAGATTTATCAAAACTTGAAAAAAGAAAAATATCATTAGAAAACATTTCTTTTTCGTTGGAAGAGCTAATTGACAACCTCTTTATTGCCTTAAATTCTAAGGCAATAAAAAACCACATTAACTTAACAAAGAACATTGGAAAAGGTGTTCCAAAAAAAGTTATTGGAGATCCTGTTCGAATACATCAAGTATTGGTTAACTTAATTGACAACGCAATAAAGTTTTCGAAAAATGGTGATGTTACTTTATTTCTGACTCTTGACGCAAAAGAAGATAAGAGTAATTTAAGGTTTACAATAAAAGACAATGGTTCAGGAATAGAGCCTGAGAAGCTGACCACTATTTTCAGTCCGTATGTACAAGAAAAAGTTTCTACGTCAAGGCAATATGGAGGAACAGGGTTAGGCCTTTCAATTTGTAAAAATATCATTGAAATTATGAACGGAGAGATCTCAGTAACCTCAACTGTAGGTTTAGGAAGTTCGTTCACGTTTACTATTCCTCATGTTGTAAGTCATCAAAATGAAAACCAGGTATTGAAAAACATTGATATTGACATAAATAAAATTTCGATATTATTAGTAGAGGACGACTTGTTGAATGGTGAATTGTACTCGTCACTTCTAAAAAATAAAGCAAATAGTATAAAAGTCAATTGGGCCAAAAATGGCCAAGAGGCTATTGACCTTCTTTCATCAGGTAAGTCATTTGATATAATCCTAATGGATCTAGAAATGCCTGTTAAAAACGGAATTGAAACTACAAAAGAAATAAGAACTAAATTAAATCAAAAAATCGTTCCAATACTTGGGATGACTGCTCATGTTGTTGAAGATGTATTAGAAAAATGCCTTAAGGCTGGGATGAACGACTGTTTGTCTAAGCCTTTTCAAACCAAACAGCTTAAAACTAAAATTAAAGAGCTATTACCTAGACCTAAAAATGAGAAAAACTTTGTTTTTGAAGCTTTAACTCTAAACAATGAGGATAAAAAAGCTAAATATATTTCAATCTTTGAAAGCTCATTTAAAACTGACTTTTTAAAGTTGGAAAAAGCTATTATTGACGCAGACATTACACTCTGCAACAATCAATTGCATAAAATGAAAGGAGCTTCTTTAACTTTAGGTTTAACAGAATTAAGTGACACCCTTATTAAAATGGAGCAAAAAAAATCATTAGATTTAAGTGAAGATTTGATTATTTTAAAAGCAATCTTTAATGAACAAATAACTCAATTAAAAGAATTTAATGCTTAAAAGTATAATTGTTGATGATGATGAACTGTGTCAAACTGTAATAAGTGACATGATATCTGAATTAGATAACATTGAATGTGTTGCAACTTTTGAGAATGCTCTTGATGCATTTAACTTTCTGAACAATGAATCTATTGATGTTGTTTTTTTGGATGTAGAAATGCCAAAAATGGGAGGCATGGAATTATTGAGAAATCTCAAAGTAAAGCCACAAATCGTAATGATTACCTCACATGATGAGTTTGCATTGGAATCTTATGAATATGATGTCACAGACTTCCTAAAGAAACCGGTATCTAATGCTAGATTTCTTAAAACAATTGAAAAGATTCAATTAAGAAGTCAGCAAAATCAAACTGTTGTTTCTTCAAAAGATGAAACAATATTTATTAAAACAGATTCCAAGCTAATTCAGGTAGAATTGAAAAAAATTGTTTGGGTTGAAGCTCTTGGAAATTACATGCAAATTCACACCAATGACGATAAATTCACTATTCTAAGCACTATGAAAGACATTGCGTCTAAACTTCCTTCAAATGACTTTATTAGAATTCAACGTTCCTTTATTGTGAGGTTAGATAAAATTAAATCTATTCAAGATAACTATGTTGTCTTACATGATAAGCAAATTCATATTGGAAAAGCTTACAAAGACAATTTAAACGAGAGGCTTAACCTACTTTAATTAAAGACAGAAAAATCATACTCTTTTTCTCCTTTTATAGCCTTTTCATAATCTGGTGCGCTTAATAAATTGCTTTGTTTTTCCCAGTTATCTGCCGTTCTCATTTTAAGGGTTGTGAAAAAACGCCAATAAGACTCTTTAGACATACTATCCCAATGAATTACTAAATTTCTTCTTTGACTTGTTTGAAAAAGGTTAAAAACAAGAAACAGAGCTACTAAAGAACCCAAAGCCTGCTTTTTTATAGTATTAGTTGTAGTAAAGTTTGCTGCTAAGCCAAAAGCAAAGACCGGGTAATAATCAATCATACACCTCATACCAAAACCTCCTCCATACCACCAACACCACCAGCTTGAAAATACAAATACAGTAGCAACAAACGAAAATAAACTAAATAAGGCCCAAGGGCTTTTGGTCTTAAATAATTTATAGATTCCTAAAATAAAAAAACACATTATTGGTGTATATAAAAGCCATCCCTTTCTATAGCTAAATAAGAACTCAATTATTTTAGGTTTATTAAAGTAGAAATGCTCTCCAACATAAGAATTGAAAACCAAATCTCCAGTAATATATTTCCAATAGCATAATTGTGGCAGAAGAACCATAAGGCCAAGTAGAATTGAAACAACAAGTAATTTCTTATTATTTAAAACCCATGAAAATCTATTTTTAATGTCTGCTTTAGTTTGAATACCATACATTAAAATCATACAAATAACAATGAGGTTTGTAGGTCGTATTAAAACTAAAAGTCCCGAAATAAGCCCAAAAAATACAGCTCCTTTTATTGTGAAATTATTTAACCAAATAGGAATGTAATGTATTAATATCGCTGTTAATGAGAAGGTGTAGGCATGAGACATACAAGGCTCTGTAGTTGTGTAATAAAAAAGGTTAGTTCCTAAAAAAAGGCTTAACAGTACAAAAGATGTAATACCATCAGAAAAACACTTTAACAATGCTTTTCTTAAGAAGAAAAAACCTATTAATAAATATACCAAACAAGAAAGGGCAAGTCCAAATTCATAGGGTTTTGAAAAACCGTTTGCTTCGTGAGTTTTAGAAAAATTAGCATACAAATGACTTAAAAAGAAAAAAGGGGAATATAGAAAAGACATTCCCATTGTAGTTTTTATAACTTTCCCTCCATTTGGAGCTGTTTGAGGCCAAAACTTACGTTCTCCCCAATAATCAATAGTGTCAGTTTCTGTAAAACTTAGAGTTAAGTCTTTGTGGATAAATATTGCAGGTAAATAAGAGTAATATGAAATTACGTCATTGTTAATTAGAGCATCTTTTGTTTCTGCATTTTTCCAGGGCTTAATATTAAATAATGTAAATAATTGAATAACAATTAAGTAGAAAACAACTTTTTTACTATTGAATAATATTTTAAATATTGGCGACAATTAATTGATTCTCATTTCTGGAATTTCTCCTTCAATAAGTAATTTCCCTGCAGTTGCTTTTTTAATTTCTTCGACTGAAACACCTGGAGCTCTTTCAACTAAACGAAAACCTCCCTCATCAAGAATATCTAATACTGCTAAATTAGTGACTACCTTTTTTACACATTTTACACCTGTTAGGGGTAAAGAACAATCAGAGAGTAATTTACTTTCCCCTTTTTTATTGGTATGCATCATTGCAACAATAATATTATCAGCACTTGCCACAAGATCCATGGCTCCCCCCATTCCCTTAACCATTTTTCCTGGTATTTTCCAGTTTGCGATATCTCCATTTTCAGAAACTTCCATGGCTCCAAGAACAGTCAATTGAACATGTTGTCCCCTAATCATAGCAAAGCTTGTAGAGGAATCAAAATAAACTGCTCCAGGTAAGTCTGTAATTGTTTGTTTACCAGCATTAATTAAATCTGCATCTTCGGTTCCTTCAACAGGAAATGGTCCCATTCCTAAAATTCCATTTTCGGATTGAAACTCTACTGAAATACCTTCAGGGATATGATTAGCGACTAAAGTTGGAATTCCGATTCCTAAATTAACATACCATCTGTCTCTTAACTCCTGTGCTATTCGTTTTGCAATTCCGTTTTTATCTAGTGCCATAAATTATTTTTTTATAACCGTTCTTTGTTCTATTCTTTTTTCAAATTTCTCTCCCTGAAAAATATATTGTACAAATATTCCCGGAGTATGAATTTCATTAGGATTTAGTTCTCCCGGCTCTACCAACTCTTCAACTTCGGCAATAGTAATTTTACCAGCCATTGCCATGGGTGGATTAAAATTTCTTGCTGTGCCTTTATAAATCAAATTTCCTGCCTTATCTCCTTTCCAAGCTTTGACTATTGCATAATCAGCTGTTAAGGCTGTCTCAAGTATATGGGGCTTGCCGTTAAATTCTCTAACTTCTTTCCCTTCTCCCACTTCAGTTCCATAACCTGCTGGTGTAAAAAAAGCTGGAATACCTGCTCCTCCTGCTCTACAACGCTCTGCTAAACTTCCTTGAGGAATTAAATCGACCTCCAATTCACCCGATAGCATTTGTCTTTCAAATTCATCATTCTCTCCAACATAAGAAGAAATCATTTTTTTTATTTGTTTTTTTTGTAGTAACAAACCCAATCCAAAATCATCAACTCCTGCGTTGTTAGAAATACAAGTTAACTGCTGAAGTTCTTTTTTGACTAAAGTTTGAATACAGTTTTCTGGTATTCCACATAGGCCAAAACCGCCCAGCATTATTGTCATACCGTCTTTGATATTCTTGCAAGCTTCTTCTGCATTTTTAACTTCTTTATTTATCATATCTTATTTTTTTACCATTCTTCATTCTCTGTTTCCTCCCACTCATTGTTAAAAGAAGGTTCATTTAGGTTAGATGACGAAGAGTAACCTGAACAATCTAAAGGTGGTTTAAGAATTGTTTCCGGCATTTCAAAATCTCCTTGAGAAATACTTAAAGAATCATCTGCATTTATAAACTTTGTATAATAGGCAAAAATAGGTAAAGCAGTGTTTGTTCCCATTCCTTGACTTAGAGTTCTAAAACGTACCGATCTATCTTCTGCACCTACCCAAACCCCAGTTACTAAATCGGGGGTTAAACCCATGAACCAACCGTCTGACTGATTTTGAGTAGTTCCTGTTTTACCAGCAATAGGTTGAGAAATACCTGCATACGGTTGCCTTTCAGATTCCCTAGACCTAATTCTTATTGCAGTTCCCCCAACAAGTGGTCGATTACTTTTATTTTTCAGTGTTGGATGTTTAACTCCTCTGGTTACTAACTTCATCATTTCCAACATGGTATAGGCTGTTTCTTTGTTCCAAACCTGTCTAGCATCTTGTTCTGATTGAAAAATTACATTACCAAACTTATCTTCTATTCTTAATAAATAAACTGGCTCAATATAAATTCCATGATTTGCAAAAGCTGAAGAAGCACTAACAATCTTAAAAACAGACAAATCAAATACTCCAAGTGCCATAGAAGGAACGGGGATTAAGTTGGGGTTGGAGGTGTCAATTCCTAATTGAGCTACTCTGTTGTAAACATCGTTAACCATGGATCCCTTTTTTATGATGCTAGCGGTTATGTTGTTCATTGAGTTGGCTAAAGCAAAAGAGATGGGCATCAATGCGCCTGTGTAAGCAGTTCCTGAATTACTTGGACACCACAATTTATTTCTATTTTTATTAAATGGCACTTCAATGCAATATTCAATGTCGGGTACTTGATCGCACTGATTAATCACCCCAAGCTCAAGGGCTGTAGCATAAACAAATGGCTTAAAAGTAGACCCTACTTGTCTTGTCCCTTTTTTGACCATATCGTATTTAAAATGTCTAAAATCTGGTCCTCCAACCCATGCTTTAATATGACCATTGTGAGGGTTCATAGACATCATTCCTGCTCTTAAAATGCCTTTGTAATATTTTACAGAATCAATGGGAGACATTAAAGTATCTTTTTCGTGTTTTGGATAGTTCCAATCAAATACTTTCATTTTCCTTTTGGTAGTAATTATTTTTTCAATTTCTGATTTTGATTTTTTAGCAGAGAAGGTATTACAGTAAGAACATGTAAAACCCTCTTCAGACTTTACTATGTATTTAGACGGCCTTTCACAATAGCTACATGCCTTACCTATTAATTTTTTATAAATCATCGACTGACGAACAGCCCTATTAACTATAGTATCAATTTGCGCTTTAGAAAGGTCGTTTGAAAATGGTGGGTTTTTCCATTTTAAATTATTTTTATTAAATAATTTTTGTAAATAATTTCCAAAATGAGTTTTAACGGCTTTTTCTGCATGTGTTTGCATCCTGGCATCAATGGTTGTATATATTTTCAACCCGTCCACATAGAGGTCATATGCCGTACCATCAGGTTTTGAAACAACAAGGTTTCCATCAGAATCTTTTGATTTCAATAACGTACCTAACTCTGATCTTAGGATTTCTCTGAAATAGGGAGCTAACCCTTCTTGATGATCAGCTTTTTTATAATCAAGTCCTAATGGTAATTCTTTAATTGAATCATATTCCTTAACAGAAATGAATTTATTTTTAAGCATTTGGTTCAAAACAACAGACCTTCTTTTAAAAACTGTATCTGGCTTTCTTAGTGGATTGAAAAGTGATGGGTTTTTAGCCATTCCAACCAGCATGGCTGACTCCTGTAAGTTGAGTTCTATTGGCTTTTTATTAAAATAAACTTGTGCGGCACTATTTATTCCAACTGCGTTATTCAAAAAATCAAATTTATTGAGATACATCGCGATGATTTCTTGTTTCGTATAATTAAGTTCTAACCTTGATGAAATGATCCATTCTTTAAATTTTCTAATTATTAACTCCTTTTTAGAAAGCCTTTTTCTTGGAAACAGCAACTTGGCTAATTGTTGAGATATGGTTGAGCCTCCTCCTTTTGAGTTTCCTGTTACTACACCTTTTACTACCCTGCCTAAAGCCCTTATATCTACTCCAGAGTGCTCAAGAAATCTTTCATCTTCAGTAGCAATTAATGCATTGACTAGATGCTCAGGTAAATCATTGTAATGAACATTTACTCTATTTTCACGATAGTATTTACCAAGTTCTTGCATATCTGAACTCAGAATAACACTGGCTAAGTCTGTTTTTGGATTTTCAAGTGTGGTGATGTCGGGTAACGTTCCATCATCAGCAATAGAAAGTAATGTGAAAATACCAAACAATGGAGACAACACAGCAATCCACATTACACAAATTATAATTGTTTTTAACTTTTTTTTCTTAGGTGGATGTGACATAGTAAATCTTAGTACAAATAAAGGTAATTTTAAAAATTTATAAAAGCCTTCTTTTAGAATAGTTATCCCATTTTAAAAAACTAATTTTACATAAAAGTTTTAATGTCTAAAAAAGATAAATCTAGTTATCATCTGTATTTGCGTTTTTCTTCGATAGCTATTCAAATGGGTGTTACTATTTTTGCTGGTGCTTATCTTGGAAAATGGCTGGATTCCAGATATCCAATGGATAAAAAATGGTTTACTATTGTTCTAACTCTGGTTTCTGTTACAATAGCCATTACAAGTGTGCTGAGGCAAATAAATAAACTTAATAAGGAAATGGATGAAAGAAAAAATGAAGAGAAAAAAAAGCCTAATTAACTTTTTCATAGTTCTTTTAATTTGTCTATTAACTGTCTTTTTCGCTCATTTGGCAATTAAAAAAACAATAGGTGAACTTCTTTTTTCAAACCGAATTATTGAATCTTACCTTCTAAACTTCTGTTTAGGTTATGTTTCATTTATGGTCTTAATTTTTTCAATGAAAAAATATATGTCAAGTTTAGGATTTATCTTAATTTATATAAGTTTTTTTAAGTTTTTTCTTATTTACTTTTTATTTAAACCTTACTACAACCTAAATCAAAGCATTGAGCTTGGTGAGTTTTTAACAGTAATGGTCCCATATGGTGTGACTTTGACTGCTGAAATTTTTTACCTATCAAAGGTGCTTAAAACTTAATTTTTGGTGAAGGATATCCTCAATTTTAAAAAAATGTTCTGTTACATTTTCCTAGTCGGTTTTAATTACTAATTTCGCAGAAAATTTCTTTAGAGTCATAAGATATGGTTAATGCAGTACAAAAATTTTCGATTCTATTATTACTTGTTTTGAGTTCAGTGATCGGCTTTTCATCTGATGTCTCTTCTGTTGCTAAATCTAAAGTTCAAGAGAAATCAAAAGAAGAAATCAAAAAAGAAATTAAAGAGACCATTAAGCATCACCTGCAAGATTCTTACAGTTTTGATATTACTCATGGAGTAAGCTTTCCTTTACCTGTTATTCTTTTTGATGAAGGACTACATATTTTTTCATCAAGTAAATTTCATCACGGTGA
>JBELEU010000003.1:11532-37029 GCA_042093455.1 Crocinitomicaceae bacterium
TTTCTTTTCTTTCTGTTTTCAAGAATGGCAAAAAAATACAAGTCTTCATTAAATCCTGGTGGCTCTGCAAAGTTTTTAGAGCCCATTGTTGTTTTCATAAGAGACGAAATTGCAATTCCTAACATCGGTGAAAAACACTATAAAAAGTACTTGAATTACTTGTTAACCATATTTTTCTTCATATGGTTTTTAAATCTTGCCGGAATGTCTCCTTTAGGGATTAGTGTTACCAATAATATTGCCATTACATCTGCCTTGGCTATCTGTACGTTTTTAATAACAACATTTACTGGAAACAAAAATTATTGGGCTCATATTTTCTGGATGCCAGGTGTACCTGTTCCAATGAGGTTGTTATTGGCTCCAATTGAATTGTTAGGAATCTTTATTAAGCCGTTTGCTCTAATGATACGTTTGTATGCAAACATGACTGCTGGCCATGTTGTTATGATGAGTATTATTGGTCTTATTTTCGTATTTAAAAATTATTTTGCAACAGGAGCCTTTATAGGGCTTTCATTATTTCTATCAATTTTAGAGCTTCTAGTTGCAGCTTTACAAGCTTATATTTTCACTATGTTGTCTTCACTTTATTTTGGGGCAGCAAAAGAAGAACATCATTAATATTAAACATAATTATTAACCAAAAAAACAAAACAAATGGAAATTCCAACTATCGTAGGTGCAGGATTAATCGTTATCGGTGTAGGTATCGGTATTGGTAGAATAGGTGGTTCAGCAATGGAAGCTATTGCTAGACAACCAGAAGCTACTAACAAAATCCAAACTGCAATGCTTATTGCTGCAGCACTAATTGAAGGTATTGGTTTCGCAGCATTATTTGCGGCCTAAAACTAAATTAATAACAGCTTTGACGGTTGGTTAAAGCTGTTATTATTAAAAACTGTTAATATGGAAAAATTATGGAGTGAGTTCTCAACTGGTTTGTTTATCTGGCAAACAATTATATTTTTAGGCTTATTGTTTTTGCTTAGAAAATATGCTTGGAAACCAATTTTAAATGCGGTTGAAGAAAGAACCAATTCAATTGAAGATGCTTTAAGCTCAGCTGAAAAAGCTAAGAAAGAAATGGCTGACCTTACTGCTAATAATGAAAAAATTCTTACAGAGGCAAGAATTGAAAGAGATGCAATCATTAAAGAAGCAAAAGCTATTAAAGAAAAAACTATTGCTGATTCAAAAAATCAAGCAGCTGAAGAAGCTGAAAAAATTATTATCTCTGCCAAAGAACAGATTAATAACGAAAAGAAGAAAGCAATGACAGAGCTTAAAAATCAAGTTGCTGATATTGCAATTGATATGGCTGAAACCATTCTTAAGGCTGAACTAAAAGATTCTGAAAAACAAAAAACTATAATTTCTGAAGCTTTAAAAAAGCAAATGAATTGATATGATTTCATCTAAAGTTACACATCGTTATGCTAAAGCGTTATTGGATTTGGCTGTTGCAGAAAAACAATTGGACGCTTGCTTTGCAGACATGAAATTAATTGAAAGCGTTTGTATTGAAAACACTGATTTAGTGCTTTTACTTAAAAGCCCGATAGTTAATACAGATAAAAAAATTAGTATTATCAATGAAGTTTTTGCAAAAAAACTATCAAAAATAACTTCTCTTTTCATTCAAATAATTGCAACCAAGAAGAGAGAGGCCTTACTGCCTTCAATAGCACAAAATTTTATTGCATTACATAAAACTCATAATAAAATAACCACTGCTAAAGTAATTACGGCTAGTCCTTTGGATAAAAAGTTAAGAGAAGAAGTTACTAATTACATTCAATCAACAACAGATTTCGATGTTGAACTAATTGAAGAAATTGATGAGGCAATTATTGGTGGTGCTATTGTCAAAATGGGCGATCAGCAGCTGGATGGAAGTGTAAGAAGAAACATTAAAGAATTAAAAAATACATACAACAAAAATCTTTTCATAAAAGATTTCTAAAAAAGAAAACAATGGCAGATATAAAACCAGCTGAAGTTTCAGCAATTTTAAGAGAGCAATTGTCAGGATTTAAAACTGAGGCTCAACTTGAAGAAATAGGTACTGTTCTACAGATAGGAGATGGTATTGCTCGTATTTATGGTCTTGGTGGAGTTCAATACGGTGAGCTTATCGAATTTGAAAATGGCTTACAAGGAATTGCTTTAAACCTTGAAGAAGATAATGTTGGGGCTGTACTTCTTGGAGCATCTAACGAAATTAAAGAGGGGGATACCGTTAAAAGAACTGGTAGAATTGCCTCTGTAAAAGTTGGTGAAAAAATGCTAGGAAGAGTTGTTAACACTCTTGGTGAGCCAATTGATGGAAAAGGACCAATTGAAGGTGAAGTATTTGAAATGCCAATTGAGAGAAAAGCACCAGGAGTAATTTACAGACAACCTGTAAATGAACCTCTTCAAACAGGTGTGAAAGCTATTGATGCGATGATTCCTGTCGGTAGAGGTCAAAGAGAACTTGTTATTGGTGATAGACAAACTGGTAAAACAACTGTATGTATTGATACTATAATAAATCAAAAAGAATTTTATGACAGAGGTGAGCCTGTTTTTTGTATTTATGTTGCGATAGGTCAAAAAGGTTCAACTGTTGCAGGGATAGTAAACAAACTTGAAGCTGCCGGGGCAATGGCATACACAGTAATTGTTGCTGCTAATGCATCTGATTCTGCTCCAATGCAGTTTTATGCACCATTTACTGGAGCAGCTATTGGTGAATACTTTAGAGATACTGGAAGACCAGCATTAATTATTTTTGATGATTTGTCTAAACAAGCGGTTGCTTACAGAGAAGTTTCTTTGTTATTAAGAAGACCTCCAGGAAGAGAAGCTTACCCAGGAGATGTATTTTACCTACACTCAAGGTTATTAGAAAGAGCTGCTAAAATCAATAATTCTGATGAAATCGCTAATCAAATGAACGATTTACCAGAATCTCTAAAGGGAAAAGTTAAAGGTGGAGGTTCACTTACTGCATTACCAATAATCGAAACTCAAGCAGGTGATGTTTCTGCTTATATTCCAACTAATGTTATATCAATTACAGATGGACAAATTTTCTTAGAGTCTAACTTATTTAATGCAGGTATTCGTCCTGCCATTAATGTGGGAATCTCAGTATCAAGAGTTGGTGGAAATGCTCAAATTAAATCCATGAAAAAAGTATCTGGAACTCTTAAGCTTGACCAAGCTCAATACCGTGAGTTAGAAGCTTTTGCTAAGTTTGGATCTGACCTTGATCCTGCAACCATGTCTATCTTAGATAAGGGTGCTAGAAACGTTGAAATACTTAAGCAAAACGAAGGTTCTCCTCTAACTGTTGAAGAACAAGTAGCTATAATCTACTGTGGTTCAACTGGAATCCTTTCAAAAATTCCGGTTAATAGAATAAAGGAGTTTGAAGAAGACTTTTTACAAGTAATGAAAAACAGCCAAAGAGCTGAACTTGATGTTTTAAAATCAGGTAAATTAACTAGCGAAGTAACAGATGTAATCAGAAAAGTAGTATCTGATTTATCTGGTAAGTATGTAGGATAAATAAACTACCATGGCTAATCTTAAAGAAATACGAACAAGAATTACCTCAGTTGAAGGGACCATGCAGATAACTTCTGCCATGAAAATGGTATCTGCATCTAAACTAAAACGTGCACAAAATGCAATTGTTCAAATGAGGCCATTTGCAGAAAAGTTCAATGAGATCCTAAGCAATGTTTCTTCAACTCTAGAATCAACAGATCACAAACTAATGCAGAGCAAACCAAAGAAAAAGGTCTTGTTAGTTGCATTAGTTTCAAACAGAGGTTTGTGTGGCGGATTTAACAGTTCTGTTGTGAAAAAGATTAGAAATATTATTGCCTCAAACCAAGAAGTTAATTATGACATATTACCTGTTGGAAAAAAGGCTTTTGATGCATTTAAGAACAGTAATAACATAACAAAAAGTGAGAAATTTTCAAGTGATATTTCTTCTATTTGGGACCATTTAAATTATCAGAATTCTATTCCTCTCGCTGAAAGCTTAATGGAAAGTTTTATGGATGGAGATTATGATCAAATTACCGTTGTTTATAACTCTTTCAAAAACGCTGCTGTACAAATTCTCAAAGAAGAACAGTTTCTCCCTATTGAGAAACCTAATGGGAAAGCAGATGCTGGCAATTCAGATTATATTTTTGAACCTAGCCAAGAAGAAATCGTTATTGATTTAATTCCAAACTCCCTTAAGATTAAGCTTTATGAGTCCATGTTGGATTCATTTGCTTCTGAACATGGAGCAAGAATGACTGCTATGCATAAGGCAACTGACAATGCAATGGAAATGAAGAAGGAGCTTACATTATTTTACAACAAAGCTAGACAAGCTGCAATTACCAATGAGATTCTTGAAATTGTTGCAGGTGCTGAAGCCCTTGGAGGATAATTAATTATTTAATTTTATATCATAATTTAACCCATGAGTTTGAAAAAGCTTATGGGTTTTTTTTATTTTCACTAAATGGTATCCTTTAAAGGTTCTTTTAAGAATAGAATATATATTTCGATGATTGCAGTCATCTTTTTTTCTATGACTATAATAGTAATCTCTTCTATCATTTATTTTGAGCATCAAAACAGCAAATACCATCTTGATAGGCTAGAAAGGAAAGAAAGAACAATCAATTCTTCATTGCAATATTTCTTTAAAGACTTAAAACCAGAGGAAAGTATAGACTTTGTAACAAAAGATTTTGATTACAAAATAAAAGAAATATCAGATGTAAATTCTTTAGCCATAAGAGTCTATAACCTGTCTGGAGAACTTTTAATTTATAACAATGTATTCAACGATTCCATTGAGCATGAATACTTAATAAAAAATGAAACATTAAATGCATTAAAGAAAAACCCTAATTCCAAAATAGTTAATGAGCTTGGGAATGGGATAATCAATACGTTTTCCTATGCTAAGAATAAAATGGGAGAAAACATGATTATTATAAACATTCCATATGATTCAAAAGGGCAGAAATCACAAAACGAAGTAAGAGATTTTTTAATTACACTTCTTAAAATATTTATCGCCCTCTTTATTTTCGGGGGTATTGTTTCGTACTTTTTATCTAATTACATAACCAAATCCCTTCAAAAAATAGTCTTAAAAATCAAGGGAATTCAGCTTAACCAGCTTGATGAAAAATTACATTGGGATAAAAATGATGAAATAGGTGTTTTGGTAGATGCTTACAACTCAATGATTGAAAAGTTAAAACTTAGCACAGAAAAACTAGCAAAAAGTGAAAGGCAAAGTGCTTGGAGAGAGATGGCTAAACAAGTGGCCCATGAGATAAAAAACCCATTAACTCCCATGAAATTAAGTGTTCAACATCTAGAAAGGTCAATAGCTAAAGATCCTGACAAAAGCGATCAAATAATTCATGATTTTAAAATTAAAATGATTCAGCAGATAGATTTACTTTCAAATATTGCTACAGAGTTTTCAAATTTTGCTGCACTACCAAAAGCAACTTTTCAAAAGGTTGATGTATTAAAAATTATATCGTCAACAGTTAGTTTATTTAAAAACAGCACCTGTGAAATTTATATAGAATGTGATAAAGATGCAGACTTTATATCTTTTGCTGATGAACACCAACTTATTAGAGTGTTTAACAATTTGATAAAAAACAGCATTCAATCGTTTAATAAAGTGGGTACAATAACTATTCGTTTGTTGATTAACGATAGATTTATAAATATTGAGTTTGAGGATGATGGCATGGGGATTTCTAAAGAAAATAAAATAAAAATATTTGAACCCAATTTTACAACAAAGTCCAATGGAAAAGGGCTGGGGTTAGCAATGGTTGATCAAATAATTAAATTACACAATGGAAATATTAAATTGCGCTCATCCTCAAAAAAAGGAACCTGTTTTTTAATTCAACTGCCTTTAAAAGGATAGCAATGAGTACTAGAATTGAAGGGTTATTTTTAAGGTCAACTAAATATGCTGAAAATTCGTTAATTGTTGATTTACTTACCGATTTTCATGGGAAAAGGACTTTTTCTTTCAAAGGTTTTAAAAATAAAAAAAACCCTTTTGTTTTTCAACCCTTTCACATAATTGAATTTAACTGCAAATTCAATCCTCAAAAAAATATAAATCTTGGCTATTCTCCTGAACTTAGTTTTCCTGTGTTTGACATAATAAGTGATATCAGAAAAACTGGAAATGCTTTGTTTTTAACTGAGCTTCTCTACAGGGTAATTCTTAGGAATGAGCCTAGTCAAAAATTACTTTTTCATTTAAAAAAAATAATTCTTTTGTTTGAAAACCAGGATTTCAACTCTTCTTTTTCACTCTTCTTTATGAAAGAGGTATTAAATCAAATCGGAATACAGCCCATTAATAATTATTCTACAATTAATAATTGTTTCAATATTGAAAATGGTCAATTTTTACCAAATACAGAGTATACCAATAAAACCGTCTTTCCCAACGAGCTGTTTTCTAAACTATTAGGCATGAATTTTGATGCTTATGAAACGATAAAAATTAAAAAACAAGAAAGAACATTATTAATGTCTCTTATGTTAGATTATTTCAACTATCATGCGCACATCGATAAATCTGAAATAAAATCACTTAAGGTCATTTACTCACTTTACGATTAATGAAAAAATTAAAGGCTTTATTATTAAGTTATTTTTTATTGACCATTGGTCTATCTTATTCTCAAGAAATTTTCTTTTTTGATGAACATGGAAATGAACTAGCCAATAAGCTAGTTATTGTTGAAACCAATAGCCTTGATACAATAATAAGTTCAAAAAAAGGCTCTCTAGAAATAAATAACATTGATCGTTTAAAAAGTGTAGAGATTAATGTTAAAGATGAAGTTTTTGTAAAGTTTTCAAAAAAAGAAATAATAGCTGCTGACTACAACGTAATGGTGATTATAAATGCCTATTCTCTTCCGGCATTTGAAGCAAAAACAGAAAGGAAAAGCCATGTTCCATTTGGCCTTCAAAATATTTTTCATGAAATAATTCAAGAACAAGATATATTAAACTCTAGCGCATCAACCGGAGCAGAGTTATTACTACTTAGTAGTGGTGTAACTATACAAAAAAGTCAACTTGGAGGAGGTAGTCCCATAGTTAGAGGTTTTGAAGCAAATAGAATTCTTCTTGTAGTTGATGGGGTTAGATTGAATAATGCAATCTACCGAAGTGGTCACCTTCAAAATAGTCTTACCATTGACCCTTTTGTTGTTGCTTCATCAGATGTTATCTATGGCCCAGGAGCAGTTACTTATGGAAGTGATGCTATTGGAGGGGTAATACATTACAAAACCAAAAACCCAATATTTAGTTCTTCCGATTCTTCTTTATGGAAAACAAATATTTTTTCCAGGTTTAACTCATCAAACCAAGAAATTAGTAATCATATTGATATAAATTATGGAAGAAAAAATTGGGCAATAATTAATTCGCTTACATTCAAGAAGTTTGGGAGCCAAAAGATGGGGGAAAACAGAATTCATGGGTATAACAATTGGGGCTATGATAGGTTTAGCGTTAACAGAATAAATAACAAAGACTCAATAATAATTAACGAAGATTCTACTCTTCAACAAGGCTATGGGTACTCACAGTATGATTTTTTACAAAAAATAATTGTTCAACCAAGTAACAGCTTCACTATTAAAGTAAATAACCAACTCAGTACAAGTTCTGAAATAGCTCGTTTAGATCAACTCAATAACCTCAACTCTCTTGGAGTTCCTGAATATAGTCAATGGAGCTATGGGCCGCAAAAAAGGTTTCTATCATCTGTTGATTTGGCTTTTACTAATAGTACCATTCTTTATGACCAGTTAAATGTTATATCTTCTTATCAAAGTGTTAAAGAATCACGTGCTACTAGATTATTCAACTCAGAACTACAAAATCAAAGAGATGAAAGTGTAAATGTTTTCGGGTTGTCATTAGATGCAGTTAAAAAATTAAATAAATCTTTAAAAGTTTTTTATGGTTTTGAAAGCTATCAGAATTTAGTTTTGAGTAATGCATTTACCACAGATAAAACAACCGATGAAAGGTTTCTTCTTCAAACTAGGTACCCCAATCGTGGAAGTCAACAAAACCTTTCAGGAATATATTCAACTTTTGCAATTAAAGGGCATTCGTTTTCTTTACTTGGGGGGGTAAGATATGCCTTTAATTATCTTTCTGCTAAATTTGAAAATACTACAAACTCAATCCCTTTGCCGTTTAATGAAATCTCTAGCGTTTCAAATGCCCTAAATGGAAACATAAATATAAATTATTATCCTCATGCAAACACACAATTAAATATTGATCTTAGCACAGGTTACCGTGCTCCAAATATTGATGATTTTGGTAAAGTATTTAAGAAGGATCAGTATGTAATAATACCCAATAATAATCTTAAAGCTGAGTACGCTTACAATGGGGCAGTAAGTATTTATCAAAATATTTTTTCCAAACACAAGCTAGTTAACTTAACAATAAATAGCTCCTTCTTCACTACTTTATTGAACAACGCTATTGCAAGAGAGGACTATCAATTAAATGGTTCCGATTCTATTTTCTATGATGGTCAAATGTGTAAAATTAGAACAAATGTCAATTTTAATAAAGCTTTTGTATATGGATTTAACGCTTCTGCTAAATTATCTTTTTTGAAAAATTGGGACGTTTTTTCAAGCCTTTCCTATACAAAAGGAATACTTCTTAGTGAACAAATCCCAATGGGACATATTCCACCCATTTTTGGTAAGACAGCTATTAATTATATTGGTAAAAGAGGAACTGCAAAGTTTTTTATTCGATATAATGGCTGGAAAACAATAGATAGTTATGGAAGTGGAAATGTAGATAACCCAGCTGAAGCTACTGTTGATGGAACTCCAGGATGGACAACCTATAATCTACAATTTAATATTCCATTTAAAGAAAAAGTAAGCGCATCAATAGGTTTATATAATATAACAGATGTTCATTATAAAACCTTCTCTTCTGCAATTAGTAGTCCTGGAAGAAGTTGGTTGATTTCTTTTAGGCTATCCCTCTAGTCTAATTTCGCTTTTATAATCTAAAGGTGCTATAGGAGAGCTTTTCTTTGTGGCTAAAACTACTGATGTTTGCATTTGCCCAATTTCTTCAATTTGTCCTAGTTTTTCTTCTAAAATTTTTTCAAATGAAGGGATATCTTTAGCTACAATTTTTAGTTGATAATCAAAATTACCTGTCAATTGTAAACACTCTACAATTTCATCTATTCTTGAAATATGATCAATAAAATTTACAACTGCCGTACTTTTTTGACGAATCAAAGAAAGCTGAACTATAGCGGAAAAACCCAAGCCAAGTTTAGCATCATTTACTTTTGCATGATAACTTGCGATAAAACCAGTTTTTTCAAGCTTCTGAACCCTTCCAAGTGTTGGTGCTGCAGATAAGCCAACCATCTTACTCAGCTCTATGTTGGTTATTTTACTATTTTCTTGTAATGCCTTAAGTATTTTAAGGTCAATTGTATCTAATTTCATTTCGCGTCTATTTCACAATAAAAGTACGCTTTTTTGTTAAATCATGAAATATTATTTTGTTTTTTCTAATTTAAATACAACCGGTCTTGAGGGACTTGCATCATTACAGAAGTTAGCAAAAGACAGGTTTAACAAAAATAGGCCATCCTTTATTTTGGGTGGAACAGCAACAAATTCAGTGATTGTTCTTTCCAAATCTTTACTATTCGGGTAGTCCCAGAAAGCTTTATGCGCAAGTAACTCTCCACCATCTTGCTCCCTATCTACAGATGGCTGATCAATTAATAAATGTTTTACTCCAAAACTCCTTAAATAGGATGTTAAATCAGGTAATAAGTATGGCCAGTTTGTATTATTATATTGCTTGTTAAATAAACTATCGTAATCCATTTGAGTTCTTAAAACAACGGCTTCAATACCTCTAATCAATGAGCTTTTAATGGTTTCTTTATCAAATACTAAATCATTTTTTCTTTTCCATTTAGAAAAATCTTTAGTTAGTTTTTTAGGCCTTATTGTTATGATTTGTGACTTAAAATGAAACCTACTGACAACTGAATTAACATCCTCCTTTTCTTTTGAAATATGACCTACACATTCCGTATGCGTGGTATTTCCATGAGGGTTAATGTTCATATCGAAAAAATTAACTACCCCTCCTTCTCTCACACTTCCTATAAAACCCTCCCCTTTAACCGGCTCAATTGTAGCTGGGTCAACGTACCATGCAGTGAAACTATCTTTAGTTCTTGTAGGTAAAGATAGGTCAACTGGCTTATCAAGGTCGGCCTCATAAGATTCGTTATTAATTGTTGTTTTGACTTTCATTCATTTAATATAAATAATTCTCGGGTTGCATGCTCTGCTAATATTAAATTATCTGCAAACATGCTTATTTGATTTTTATTTTTTTGAATTATTTTTTTTGCAACCAACCTTTTTAATTGTTCGTCACACTCCTTTTGTTGTATTAGATTTAGTAGACTAAAGGCTTCTTTCAAATTAAAGCCCTGTTTTGTTCTCAATCCAACCATAACCAATTCATTAAATTTATCAACCTTGGAAAGGCGCTCAAAATCATGGTAGCACGTGTTGTTATTAACGCTTTTTATATAGCTACTGTTATTTGACTTGTTCCACCTTCTCGAATTTCCATCAAAGGAATGGGCTGAGGGACCAATTCCTAAATAGTTTTTTTGCTGCCAATAACTTTTATTGTGTTTTGAATTAAACCCTTCTTTTGAAAAATTAGAGACTTCATATTGTTCCATATTGTTTTCATGTAAAACCTCTATTAACCCAGTATACTCAATTGAAGATTCTTCCTGAGTTATTATTTCAAACTGGCCTTTTTTTAACTGTTTATTAAAATATGTTTTTGGCTCAATTGTTAAGTGGTAAGCTGATAAGTGTTGAACTGGAAAAGATACTAACTCAATAAGCTCCTCTTCCCAATTTCGATTTATTTTCCTTGGTGTCCCATAAATAAAATCAACGCTTATGTTGTTAAACCCTAATTTGTTTGCTAAATAAATTGCCTTTTTTGCCTGGTAAGAACTATGGTTTCTATTCATCCAGCTTAGAACATCGTCATTTAATGATTGTACTCCAATACTAAGTCTGTTAACTCCAATTTTCAATAGTTCTACCAATTTCTTTTCACTTAAATCTTCGGGATTTGCTTCAAGAGTAATTTCAACATTTGAGGTGACCTTTTTACTACTCAATATCTCATTTAAAATTTCTTTAATCTGTAATGAAGAAAGCAAGCTTGGTGTTCCTCCTCCAAAATAAATAGTTTGAATGGGCTCTTTGACTTCATTTAGCCTTAAAACAAATTCTTTTCTAATGGCAGAAACCATTGGTTCTATATTCTTTTTTAATGTTGAAAAATGAAAGTCACAATAATGGCATGCTTTGCTGCAAAAGGGAATATGAATATAAACGCCTGACAATTTCTTATTTTAAATTTGATTATTTGAGATTAACAAAGATGAGAATTTGTTCTTAATAGGATTAAATTATGTTGTAAGTTTGTTAAATACTAGAAAAAATTAATTTATGGTTACTGGGAAAACTAATTTTAAAAATAACATTAAGCTTTCAGGTGAATTATTGAGTTCATACGAAATAGAGTCAATAAATCATGCAGAAAAAACCATTATCTTAAGAAAAGACGGAGAGAAATATTTTTGTAGAATATTAAAAATTGATCGTACAAATCAAACTACCACAATGAAAGTTAACGGTAGTTTATTAGAGTTAAGACTCGAAAAAGAAGTAGAAAAAATGCTAGAAAAAATAGGCATTGATTCATCTTCATCCAACAAAGTAAATGAATTAATTGCGCCTATGCCTGGCCTTATTATTGCCATACCTGTTGAGGTTGGTCAAAAAATAAATAAAGACGATCCACTTGTCATATTAGAGGCAATGAAAATGGAAAATATTTTAACTTCTCCAGTAGACGGAATTATAGAATCTATAAATGTTACCGTTCAACAAACCGTTGAAAAAAACGGTGTTCTAATTAAATTTGAAGAATGAAAAAAATAATTTATATCCTTTTTGTCAGTTTCCTTTTTGTGGGGTGCAGCGAAGATGTTGAACCCGCTGTTGTGAAAATTAATTCCATAGAAAGTAAGGAAAAAATAGAGCCTATCAGTAATTACCTCCTCGGTGAAGTAATAGTTAAATGGAATGCCTTTAAACATATCTCTAAAGCAATTGTTGGTGGTGAATTTATAAACATACAAGTAACCAATTTTAAAGACTCTTCTGATTTATATACTGCTATCGAAGGTGTTTCGTTTGAACTTGATGTTAAATCCACTAAAACAGGTGACACCTTACGAGATTACAAAATTTATAACTCGTTTTTTGGAACCATGTTAAACACTCAATACATTTCTGGTGAAATTCTTTCTCTTAATAAGAATAAAACTGGGTTAGTATTAATAACCATGAACGGTGTCTCAAAAGAGGTTTCTTTTGATTGGGATATTGATCAATCACATGAGTTTTTTCTTAAAACATCCATAGATGTCCTTAAATGGGATGCAAGTAGCGCTTTAAATGCGCTTAATGAAGTTTGCTTAGAAAAACATACTGGTCCTGACGGAATAAACAAATTATGGCCTAATGTTGATATTGTTGTTATTGCAAAACTTATTGCTTTAGATTAAGACTTTTAGTAACGTATTTACCTACAATATCATACTCAATATTTACCGTAGTGCCTTTTTCAATAATGCTAAAAGAAGTGTTTTCGTATGTGTAAGGAATAATTGCAACTGAAAATTCATTTCCTACTACATCAACTACAGTCAAACTTACTCCATTTATGCATATAGACCCTTTTTCAACAACAAGTGAAATGACATTATCATCACCTGAAAAATAAAACTTCCAACTTCCTTGATTTTCTTCAACCTTCAAGCAAGTTGCTGTCCCGTCAACATGTCCTTGAACCAAGTGTCCATCTAGTCTATCTCCAATTTTAGTACAGCGCTCTAAATTCAATTTCATTCCTAGAGAAAGGTTGTGGAAGTTGGTTTTTTGCATTGTTTCGTCAATTGCTGTAACTGTATGTGTCCCCCCGTTGACATTAACAACTGTTAAGCAAACTCCATTATGAGCTATGCTTTGATCTATTTTCAACTCATTTGAAATTTCTGATTTAATTGTCAGGTGGACATTTTTTTTGTCTTGTTTCATTTTAACAAGCGTTCCTAAACATTCTATAATTCCTGTAAACATTTATATTTTAATTATTATCAACTTCTTGATTTATTAATTGTAAAAAGGCGTTCAATGTAATGGTCTCAATTCCTGAAAGCCTTACAGTATTGATATTGCATTGAAAATAATAAACTCCTGTTGGAGCTTTTTTATTTGTTAAATAATTAGCACCGTCCCATTCGAAATATGGGTCTGAAGATTCAAAAACCTTTGTTCCCCATCTATTAAATATTTGTAACTCAATGGATTCAATAAAATTTATAGGAAATAGTGCTTGAAAATAATCATTATTACCGTCTTGATTTGGGGTGAAAATATTTGGCAAAACATATTCTGGACAATTATCAAAACATACTGTATCACTAGCTATACTTTCATTGCTATATATAATTGAATCAACAGCCGTCACATAATAACAACCTGCAACTGAGCTTATATTATTAAACAAGTGTTGGTGTTCATATACAGTATCTGAACTTGTTGAAATTGTTTTTAAAAGAGTATATCCACTGTCAACAATAGGTGTGAAATACAAATTATAGGAAACTACATCATCTGAGCAGTTGTTGTTTGGGTTGGTCCAAGTCAAAGTATTTATTATTCTTTCACAACTACCTTCAATTGTGATTTCTGGTGGACATGGAGGAGTGAAATCAAAAGGTAAATCACATATTCTTTGAGAATTATTATAAATAGGTGATATAATAGTTGAATCATCATAATGCCCACTGCTCTTCACGTAATAACAGTATTTGGTGTTGTTTGTTAAGTTCGAATCTAAATAAGTACCATTAAGTGTTGAGTCGATCAAAGCATAGCTTCCGTTTAAGGTTGATGATTTGTATATGTAATAAACATCATTTACCCAAGGAACATTTTCACTCCAAAACAACTCAATTTGATTGTCGTTAGGAACCGTATTAACATGAATGGAGCTGGCTTGGCTTGACTCTCCAACTAAACTGTCTTGATTGTTAAAAGAATAATAAAGCTTAATTGAGTACGCTCTAGGTGAAGTCTTGGTGTCGATTGGAGAATACATAAAACTAGTATCTGTACTTGATATAAAATTGCTAGGTACCGTTTGACCAATTAAATTTCCGTTGATATTAAATATTTTATAATGATAAGGTCCTGAATATTGTACAGTATCTAGTTCCGTTGGTTTTGACCAAGCTATGGAATCTTCACCTAATAAAGAATCTGTTTTTGTAACATTTACATGAGTCAATACAGGAACTTCTTTTTTAAGAATTGCGCAAGCAGTATCAGTGGGGCAACTTTCGAGCTGGCCATAGTTATACAACGCGGTAACAACATAGCAATATTCTACGCCAAGAGAAAGCGATGAGTTATCGAAGTATGTGGTGTCGTTTATTCCAATGATTTGATGAATAGGCAAAAACCCATCTGAACCTAAGTCTATAGGTTCACAACAACTTTCTACAGCATTACTTAGGCTTCCAGCTTTCCTGTAAATCGTATATCCTTCTGCATTATTACAGCTTGGTTTTGACCACGAAACAAAGACTCCATTACCTTGTGGTTGAATTGAAATTCCAGTTAATGCTGGGGGAATTACGTTAACGTTAAAGGATTCATAGTCTGAGAAAACTGGACTCCCATTATCTGTTAGAGAAACCATCACTGAGTAACTCCCTGCCTTAATGTGAGAACATGTTGTTTGCCATTGGAAAATACCATTTGCAATACCTGGAGATGAGACTGAGTTGAAGGTTGCTGGACTTGATGGCAAGCTTAAGGGTAAGCCAGAGCCTAATAAACTTAAATTATCCATGTTTTGGTCCGTTCCGGAAACCGAAATAGAAATGTTTTCGCCTGCTAAAATACAGGTGTCTGAAATAGGGTTAATTTCAGGAGGATCATTTAAACAGTTTGATTGGACGGTTAGTTGGATATCCCTTACCACAAAACCAACTAGAACTCCGTTTCTCCATTCTAAAATTTTTAAAGCAAAATTATACTCTCCTTGCATCATTGGATTATTCCAGGAAACTGTCCCTGAAAGAGCATCAACACTAAAATTACCACCCCCAATTTGATCAGGATAAATATATAATGTAGGTATTATAAGTGGTACTGCTCCAACACCTAAAGGGGGAACCAATTCATAAGACAAAGAGTCTCCATCTGGGTCAACAGCCATGGGGTTGTAACAGTATGGCTTATTAATACAAGCTATTTCTGGACAAGGACATTCTGAGAATTGAACAGAATTATTGCCTCCTGTAGCGCCCTGAGTTGGACTTATTATTAATATTGTTTCAATTGCAAAAACAACGTCATCACTATTTCCCCCAGGGTATACATTTAAAATTCCTGCGTTTCTATTGGGGTCTTCCACAGTTATTCTGTGAGTACCGGCCGATGTAAATGTATGAGTGCCGACATAGGTGTTTTTTTGGTGGTTAAGTAACATCGAAACCTGTGTTGCTCTAAGGAAAGTATCTCTTTGAGCAAAAGATGTTCCTAAATCAAAGTCAATGGCCAGCTCCTCCCTATCCGTATTCGTTAAAGACCCTAAGTCTGTACATGTAGTTATTGTAAATTGATATGATAACCCACCTAAATGTAGATACGTAATTTCTCCCCCTCTGTTGTGCGAAGCCATAACAGAAAATGGAAGTAGTATTAGAAGTGATATTTTAAACAATATGTTTTTCAATATTGTAAAATTACTTATTTAGCCAATAGAACTTAAAAAAGTATAAAAGAAATCATTATATCCTATATCGTTTTTAAAAGAGTTAATGACTACTTTTAACATTAAATGAAAAGTATGAAGAAAAATTTAATAGCAGGAATAAGCCTAGGAGACTTTAATGGAATTGGCATAGAAATTATTCTAAAAAGCCTAAAAGACAACAGGTTGCTAGAGAATATAACTCCGATTATATATGGAAAAGAGGATTTATTGAAAAAGTATATAGAATTAATTCCTGAGCTAGACATACCCTTTGAAATCATAAATTCTGCTAACAAAGCTAAGCATCAAAAGGTCAATCTAATTAACATAACATCTGACCATTTTGATTGTCACCCAGGAAAAGAAAGTTCAGAAGCTGGTGAATTTGCCTATTTGTCTTTGAAAGCTGTTACTGACGACCTTTCAAAAGGTTTAATTGATTTAATAATTACCGCTCCAATCAATAAAAAAAACATTCAAAACGAAAATTTTAAATTTCCTGGTCATACAGAGTTTTTAACCTCAATGTCAAATATTGAACAGTCTTTGATGTTTATGATTGACCGTGATTTAAGAGTTGGATTAGCCACAAATCATGTTGAACTTAAAAATATTAACAGTGTTTTATCCAAGCAGGTTATTTTTGAAAAACTAATTTTGATGAAAAATTCACTGGAAATAGATTTTAATATCCAAAAACCAAAAATTGCTGTTTTAGGCTTAAATCCTCATGCCGGTGATTTAGGGCTACTTGGTCAAGAAGAAATTGATATTATATCTCCTGCAATTAGTAAGGCCAAAGAATCTGGTGTTTTAGCTTGGGGTCCTTTTCCAGCAGATGGTTTTTTTGGAAACTCAATTTATCAAAAATTTGATGGCGTCCTAGCGATGTATCATGACCAAGGGTTAATCGCATTTAAAACCATAAGCAATAACAAAGGGGTTAATTTTACTGCTGGCCTTCCTATAATAAGAACATCTCCTGATCATGGAACAGGTATGGATATTTCTGGAAAGGGAGTTGCCGATGAAGATTCATTTAGAAACGCTATTTATCTTGCGAAAGATATTTTTAACAATAGAATTCTGGCAAAAGAGTTAAAGGAAAACCCACTACTACCTTCCTCCTGATTTTGATGTATTTACCTTTGGCTTGATTGGGTTAGGTTTCACAGCTTTTACTGGGGCTTTTCTTGCCGGTTGTGTAGTCTTTTGTTTCTCCTTTTTTTGTGGCTGAACAATTACTGGCTCCTTAATTATTGGAGCAGGGGCTGGAGCTGGCGGTTGACTCCACTCTTCTTTTTGCTTTGGTGCTTCTGGCCACGAAAATGGTTCTTCGTAAGTGTCGTCAAAAGAATCATTATCTGAATCGTCATCTGAATTGTTATCCAAATCATCATTTGTTGTTGGAGAAACTTTATAGTAATCATTATTTTTCTCTGTATTGGTATTTATTGGAGAAGGGTTTGGGACTGTGTTTTTTATTGGTTTTGTTGGTTTTATTGTGTTTTTTGATTTTGTATTGCTAGGCCCTGTTGATTGAGGGGCTTTTTCTGTTTTTTTGAAATATATTTCTGTACTATTAGTGCCCCATTTATTTTGAGCCGTTATGGTTACTTTAATTACTTGGTTGGGTGGTAAAAAAACCATTCCACTTATGTTGCCATTTGAAAGAGTGTAATCTAGTTTTGCTTTATTAACTGGAGAAGATGAATAACTCATCATTGTATTTGAATCATGGTTTGAAATTTTTCCTGTTAATTGGGTTGATGAGGCATTTATTATTATTGGGTTTGCGTAACTAGAAGAATTATTAGAAATATTCATTTGAATAATAGGCGCTTGTCCTTGAGGAATTGGCTGACCCAATTGATAGGTTACAGTTTGAGATGTTGTTCCACAATCATTGGTAGCTGATAACACATATTCTGTTGTTCCTGGAGCAAGATTTAGCATTGTAGAAAAAACACCCGTGTTTACATTAAAATTATATCCAGAAGAAGAGTTTCCATTGATTTTAAAGTCAATATTTTGTGTGTTGAGAACCTGCATTTCTATGTAAGCTTTATTATTTGTTGTTGAAACAGCACTGTTTTGAGGAAGAACTCTATTGATGGCTGGGTTGTCGCATTCTGTAGGTGTATATACAATAGTAACATATTCACTATCTGACCCAGATGCATTGTTTGCGTTTACAGTAAAAGTATTACTTCCAGGAACTAAAGTTAGCTCAGACTGAAAAGCCTTTGATCCTGGGTTAAAGTCAAAATATTTAGCTGGCTTATTATTAAAAATTGCAGAGGCATTGGAAGCGCTAGAAACATTATAAATTTTACCACTAATAAGTATTGCTTCCTTGTCTGTATTATATAAGGCTACTGATGGGTAATCAATTGTGACTTTAGGCAATGCAATAAGCTCTGGTTTTATATAATTTATAACTGAACTTTTAGAATCAGACCCAAAGTTATTTTGTGCTGATATGGTAATATTATTAATTCCTTCGTTAAGGGTTGCATTAAATACAAGTTGTTTTGTCAAAGTGTTGAAATTGTAATTTTTTATCTGATTGTTGTTCCACATAACAGTTATATTTTGTTTGTTATCTATATTGGAAACAAACGACTTGATCGTGAAAGTTGATTGTTGTGTTTGATAAGGGTTAGTAACTGGTGAAACTATTGATACCTCTGGTGGATTACCAATAATTCTTTTTTCAAATAAAATTTTAATGTTGTCTGACGCTGTTCCATCCGAATTTGAGGCTGTTACAAGCAAGGTGTTTTGTCCATTCTTTAAGTTAACATTGGATTTAAATAGAGATGTGACCGAAGAAAAAGTAAATGAGTTATTTATTTGATTATTAACGTAAAATTTAATCTGAGTTCTATTGGAAATATTCTTAACACTTGCAACTAGTGAACAGGTTTCCTTTTCTGAAAAATAAGGATTTCCAGAAGGGGATGTAATGGTAACTGTTGGTGGATTTTTCTCTGGAACAAAAAGATAATTTAGAGTTACCTGATCTGAGGCTGTTCCATCTTGGTTTTCACCAATAATTTTTACTTGGTTTAAGCCTGTTTGTAGTTGAATGTCTGCTCTAAATATATTATTAACATAGTTAAAAAGATAATTAGGTTGCTCTACTCCGTTGAGCAAAAATGTGATGTTTTGTTTTTCTGTCACGTGGGTCATATTTGCCTTTATGGTATAATTTGCATTGGTAACATCTGTATAGTTATTATACGGCAATACAATATTTACTAGTGGAGGCGTTTTCACCGAAACTTCAGTTACTGGAGGTGCAGTCTCCAATGGTGTTGGAGTTGTGGTATTAATAACTGTTGTAGGGGGGGTCACTACCGTTGTTTGGTAATAATCTTCTTGAAACATTTCTTGGGTCACCTCTTGATTTGAACCTCCTCCTTCTAGAATATTAAATCTCATATTAATAGCCGTGTAGTGGTACCTATCGTTAAGGTTGTCAGATGTAATACCGTCTAAATTATTATGAAAGGCATAAGTCAATTTATGCTCCAAGCCCATTGAAAAAACTTCATTAAATTGATATCCAAGACCAAAGCCTAGAGAGGGCATAAACTTTAATTGATTACCAAGAACACCTGGAGCATTAGATTCAAACTGTAAATCACTGTAATCTCGAAGAAGTTTGGCCCCTTCTCTACTTGATAAATAAGTTAGGTCTGGATAGTTATATTCCAAATACCCATTAATATAATCCGTTTTTACACGGTAATCAACTAAGCCAATGCCTCCAAAACCATACATAATTATTCCTGTATTTTCTAAAAGTCTATTCAACGTGAGAACACCCTCAAGTGAAAACTCATTTAAATCCATTTTATAATTTTTATAAGCTTGAATTTCATTGGCTAAAAAAGGATTGGAATTTGATCCTGAGATTGTTGTTGCTTGGATTGTCTCTAGATGCTTAGACCATCCGTAATTTATACCTCTTAAATATCTAAAGCGCAAATCAAAAGCAAAAAAACTTCCCGCCTCTTCATAAAGAGACTTACCAAAAGTAAATCCTCCTCTAATGGATGTAAATGGTTGAGTAAATGCTGTATCAGAACCACTTACTATTGCTTCTTTTTCTTGCCATGTCCCTCCTGTATTAAATCCAATGTTCCAACCAGAGTCTGTTTCGTAATTTCTGAACTGAGAAAATGAAATTGCACAAGTAAAAATTAGAACGGTTAGAAGATAGATTTTTCTTTTCATTGTTTTTTATTTAGTGATTATACATCAGTAATTGTGCCAAAATATATTTGTTTGATGTAAAAATCAACTATTGGCAATTCAATTTAATTAAATTTAGGCTTGAAATGATGGATTTTTTTAAACACTTTACCCTTTTGACTGTTTTTGCATCCTTGAACGGCTTTTCTCAAAACCCTGTAAATGATTTCTGCCAAAACGCAATCCCCTTGTGTTTTAACGAATGGGTTAGTGGAAATAATTTCAACGCTACAATTGATTCGTGTAGTACATGTAGTGACTGGGTTGATAACAATTTATGTTTTGAATTAAATAACTCTGTTTGGTTTAGTTTTACTACCAATTCACAGGGTGGCCCTGGTTATGTTTTTATGAAGACTATTCAATGTGAAAACAGTTCTAATGATTTATATTCAAATGAAATTCAAGCTACAGTTTTAAAAGCAAACTCCTCATGTAATTCTTCAACTTATGAGTTTGTTTCAAGTTGTGAAGTTGGAAAAAACAGTGATTTCAGCCTTGGAACTTCTCATTTAGAGCCTTTTCAAAAATACTACATTGTTATCGATGGTGGAGTATCTAAAAATGGGCAAGACGGATTAAATGCTGCAGAATGCGGTTTTGAAATCAAAGTTAATGGTGGGGCAATTGACCCTGAACTTAGTGCTGGTAGTGATATTTATTTAGCCTATGGAAGTTCGGTCGCTCTTGAAGGATCTGGAAATGGGTTTGCCAGTTGGTTTCCTCCAACCAACCTATCCAATAGCAACGCATTAAATCCTTTATTTTCAGGTTTGAATAATGCGGAATTAGAGCTTACAATTGAAGAAGCCAACGGTTGTAAATACATTGACCGTGTTTCAATTTTCGTTGAGAAAGTATTAGAAATTCCTAATACAATTACCGTCAATGATGACGGCATTAATGATGTATGGATTATTGAAAACATTAACGGGTATCCAACTTCGAGTTTAACAATATACGACCGTTGGGGTCAACAAGTTTATAACGCTATTGGTTATGACAATTCCTCTCCTTGGGGTGGTGAAAGAAATAATACTTTTCTTCCAGCAGGAACTTATTTTTACATTATTGATACGAAGTCAAGTGTAACTCAAAAAATATATACTGGCTCTATCAGTATAATTAAATAGTACTATGAAAACTAGTATAAAAATAATATTGCTTTTGACATTTTTTGCTGTTAACGCGCACGGCCAACAAACTGCTCAATTCAGTAATTTTATTACCAATGCCCTTTATTACAATCCATCAATTGTTGGTGGTCAAGATTGTCTTGTTTTTAAAACAGGACAACGCTCGCAATGGAATAACTTTGACGGTGCACCATCAACAACTTTTGCAAGTCTTTCAACAAGGCTGTTTCAACCCAAAAACATCAACAGCGGTAAAGCTTTAGGTTTAGGTGGTTATTTTCAAAATGACTTAATTGGCCCATTCAAACGTTCTTCTTTAAATATTGCATTTGCATATAACCTTCTTCTACAGCGAGAAATGGCTTTTTCTTTTGGTCTAAATGCTGGATTACAACAGTTTGGTTTTGATGCTACAAAAGTAAGGTTAACTCAGGCTAATGACCCTTTAATAAATGGTTCTGGAAAACTATTTCTTTTACCAAACTTAGGGTTGGGGGGGTATCTTGAATGTAGAAACTGGTACGTTGGATTAAGTGCAAAACAGATGTTTAACTCCAATTGGTCTAAATTAATTGGTTCCTCAAACTCAGTAGATCAAATACATTATCACCTTATGTTTGGTCAACGCTTTAAGAAAGAAAAAATATCTTTTTCACCAAATATCATAATTAATAAAACTAAAAATACTCTGCCTTCGTTCGATGCTAACTTAATGCTGGAGTTTAGTAACAAGATTTCAACTGGATTTAGTTGGCGCAATACCAGTGCTTTTGTTTGTTTATTAAATTTAAAAATTTTAGATCAAATTAATTTACATTATAGCTATGATTTTACTACTTCTAAATTAAGGATTGCTGGAGTTAACACGCATGAAATAATGATTGGTATAAAAGCTAATTCTAAAAAATTTAATGATAAAACCGATCTTAAATCTATATTGTTTTATTGATTCGTCATATTTTTTGTGGTTTTGAACAAGTTTTTCACCCATTTAAGCAACTTTTTATCTTTAAAGTCCGTCTTTTTTAATAATTTCAACAATGTTTGAGTTTTTTCAACAAAAATTAATAACTATTTTGAAAATCTCTCGTATGATAGGTGCTTTGGAAAAGAGTATGAGTTTAAATTTAAGTAAATTTTATTCAAAATATATTAAGCCTGCAGCTTGCTTGTTTGCGTTAGTTTGTGTTTCGTATGTAACATCTTTCTCTCAGTGTACGGCAATTAATTTCTCTGTCACAGTAACATCAGATTTCAATGGCTCACCTATTTCTTGTGCCGATAGTTGTGACGCTGAGCTAACAATTAACGTTACTTCTCCCGGTGGTCCATTTGGCTACACCATTACAGAAGTTTCAACTGGAAATCAACAAACACAAGCAAATCCTATTTTTACAGACTTGTGTGGAACTGGAAATTATACAGTAACAGTAACTGATACTTCACAAAATGTTATTCCCGGTATTTTCTGGTGTGAATCTTCTCAAGGTATTGCCATTAACGACCCCCTTCCCCCTTCTCCTTCATTTGGATTTCAAAGTGCTCCTACATGTGCAGACAGTTGTGATGGTATTCTGCAAGGAACAGGGTCACTTGGAACTGGTAGCTTAACATTGTCATGGCCTGAACTTGGGATTTCAGAAACTCCTGGTTCAACTAATTCTTTCTTATTTGATTTATGCAGTGGAGATTATTTACTTAAGGTTACAGATCAAAATGGTTGTTCAGATACTTTAAGACAGGTAGTGGTTCAACCGCCTAGTATATTTGGAAATGTTATTTTAACTGATGCTTTATGTGATGGAGATTGTAACGGTGAAGGGTTGGCAAATGGGCTTGGTGGAAATGGTGGACCATACACCTACAGTTGGGAAAGCGTAACCCCAAGTGCTGTGATTGCTACTGGAGCTTCTTCTTCCACTATTCTGTGTGAAAACACAACATATAAATTACATTTAGAAGATAAAGACAACTGTCCTTATGATACCACTTTTACAACTGTTGATATTACTCCAATTAGTATAGGTGTTGTTTCAACTACAAACGTTTCATGCTCCTATCTTTGCGATGGAGAAATAACAATTTCTGTTTCTGGTGGATCAGGGACATATTCAAGTATTGAATGGTATGGTGGAGGCAATTTAGGGAGTGGTACAAACACTGGAGTAACAGGTCTGACAAATAATTCACTTTGCCCAGATTCATCTTACTACGTTAAAGTAACTGACGATAACGGTTGTACTCATGAATTATTGATGCCTATTTTAACCTCATCCAGTGAAATTGATATTTCAGGGTCTAAAGTTGACCTTGATTGTAACAATGATGGTGATGGTAGTATTGATGTAACTTTGTCAGGAGGAACTGGTACATTGACTCCTTTTTGGACAACAATAGTTCCTGGAAGTGGAATAATTCCGAACAATGAAGACCAAACCGGATTAAGCGGAGGAACATATAAAATATTAGTTACTGATGACAATGGATGTCAAGATTCAACTACATATATTGTTGTCGAGCCTAACCCAATCTTTTCCAATGGTGTAACATCAAACCTTTCTTGCTCAGGAATTATTGATGGATCAATTACTTTAAATCTTACTGGTGGTACTGGTACGCTTAATACAACATGGACAAGTTCCAATCCAACATTTACAGACCCTTTAACAGATGATTTAACTAGTATAGATTCTGGTACTTATAGCTTAAATATTATCGATGACAATGGATGTAACTATGACACATCTTTTGTATTGACTACTCCCGATCCAATTTTTGCTAATGGCACCAAAACGGATGTCTCGTGTTATGGATTTAACAATGGATTAATTAATTTAAATGCTTACTCTGCTAATAGTACCGGTACTATTTGTGCTACTGCCAATGAAGGTTTTGACATTGTTTTAACTGCTCCAGCAGGTGCTGTTTTTACCACTGTGTCTTTTGCTAGTTATGGATTACCAACCGGTACATGTGGAAGTTTTTCAATTGATCCTTCTTGTCATTCCAATACAAGTCTTTCTTTTGTTGAGGGCCTTGTTCTTGGTAATAATTCAGCAACTATTACTGCTGAAAATGCAAATTTTGGTGATCCTTGTGTTGGCATTGGTAAAAGACTTTACATAGAGGCTACGTGGGAGATTACCAATAGTTTTTCCTATAGCTGGACTTCTTCAAACGGATTCACATCCTCCGATGAAGATATTTTAGCATTGGATACTGGTGTTTACAATGTAACTATTACAGAACTTTCTACTTTATGTACAATGGATACCTCCATAACCATTTTACAACCTGATTCTATTGATGTAAGCGGAACTGCTGTTGATATTCTTTGTAATGGCGATGATAACGGTAGTGTTAATATATCCGTTAGCGGTGGTAATGCCCCTGTTAACTGGTCTTGGGCTTCTTCTGATCCTACTTTTGCTGACCCAGGTAACAATGCTACTAACCTTAGCCCGCTTGATGGGGGTTCTTACACGGTTTCTGTCTCTGATAATCTTGGCTGTACTAAAGACACCACATTTGTTGTTAATGAACCTGATGTTATCATGACTAGCGGGGTCGTTAATGATGTCTCTTGTTCTGGTTTACTAGATGGATCTATTACTCTTTCTCTTTCTGGAGGAACTGGGATACTTAATACAACTTGGACTAGCTCTGTTATTGGGTTTGTTGATCCAAACACTGACAACCTAAGCGATCTTGACTCTGGTACATATTCTTTAAGTATTATTGACGATAACGGATGTATTTATGATACTTCTTTTACGCTCTCTACTCCTGCACCTATTTTTGCTAATGGCACCAAAACAGATGTCACATGTTATGGTTTTGCTGACGGCTCCATTGACCTTTCCACTAGTAACGGAAATACTCCTTACCAGTGGAGTTGGACCGCATCTAATGGATTCACATCCTCTGATGAGGATATTTTAGCGTTAGATACTGGTGTTTACAATGTAACTGTAACTGATTTCTTAGGCTGTACTAAAGACACTTCTATATCCATTTTACAACCTGATTCTATTGATGTAAGCGGAACTGCTGTTGATATTCTTTG
>JBELEU010000003.1:37129-41197 GCA_042093455.1 Crocinitomicaceae bacterium
CTGTCTCTGATAATCTTGGCTGTACTAAAGACACCACATTTGTTGTTAATGAACCCAATCCAATAGAAGTTAATGCTGTAATTACAAACGTTAGTTGTAACAGCTTAACGGATGGTTCAATTGATATATCTGCTTCTGGTGGATTTGGAAGTTATCTTTTTGATTGGGATAGTGACGGAACGGGTGATAATGATGATAACGAAGATTTATCTAGTCTTTCACAAGGTATATATTGTTTGTCTATTATTGATCAAACCCAACCTACTTGTAAGCTTGATACCTGCTTTAACATTCAAGAGCCGAATACTTTATATATTGGCAATACGTCTGTTGTTGAAATTTCTTGTGCAGATTCACTGAATGGCTCTATTGATATTAGTCCAACAGGAGGAACTATTTCGGGAAATTATATTTTTGACTGGGATAATGATGGAATTGGAGACAACGATGACACAGAAGATTTAAATAATTTAGGTGGTGGGAATTACTCCGTAAGTGTTATTGATGATAATGGTTGTTCTAAAGATTCAACAATAGTCATTTCGCCAATTAATACCATTTATTTCAACCCTTTAATTGATACCTCAAATTGTGGGTTTGACAATGGAGCAATAAATTTAAGTATCAATGGTGGAAATTTACCTTTCACATATGACTGGGACAACGATGGAATTGGTGACAATGACGATACAGAAGATTTAACAAACCTGTTTCAAGGCACTTATCAGTTGTCATTAACATACAACGGTAACGATGGCTCTGTGTGTGTTGTCGACACAGCAATTACATTGACAGATAACCCTCCGGCAGTAACAGCATCCGTTAACCCTACAGATGAAACTTGTTTTGGTGCTTGTGATGGATCAATAGTTACCAATGTAAGTGTTGGCGATGCTCCAATAGTATACAATTGGTCATCTGATGTTGCGGGTTTTGTTAATGATGGTAACTCTAATCAATTTAACTTGTGTAGCGGAACTTATTTTATTGAAATTATTGATGCTAATACATGCCCATTATTTGACACTGTTGTTATTTCAAGTGCTTCAGAGATAGTGTTGTCTGACAATACTACCAATGTTGATTGCAATGGAGATAGTACTGGGGCGATAACTTTAAATGTTGTTGGAGGAAATGTATCTACTTCACTTGATTATCAATACAGCTGGGTTGGTCAAAACACTGGGTTTACTTCGAATACAGGAAATATTAACAACTTAGTGGCTGATGATTATTTTATAACTGTAACTGATGACGATGGCTGTTCTGACACGGCAACAATTTCTGTTTTAGAAAACACATTAATTAATCTTACTATATCCTCAAATGATGCTTCATGTGGAAACAATAATGGAGATGTTTCTGTAGTTGCTTCAGGTGGTGTTATCTCTGGCGCATACAACTACCTATGGGAAGATAATAATGGTGTTGCTCTTACCGCTAACTCAAGCCTTGGCAGTTTAGGTTCAGGAACTTACAATGTAACTGTTACTGACGACCTCGGATGTGAAGCTTCTGGAAGTGCGATAATCAACGATTTATCTGCATCAACAATAACTATTGACTCAATACAACATGAGTCTTGTGCTGGTGACGCCAATGGGATAATTATGGTTTCCATAAGTGTTTCACCTGGCCCAGGAACATTATCTTGGTCTGGCCCTGTTGGTTTTGTGGACCCAGGTGGAAGTAACACCACTATTTCAAGTCTACCTTCTGGTCAATATATTGCTACTTTAACAGATGGATTAGGGTGTATTCAGCAAGAAATCATTGATATTGATGAAGCTCAAGAATTAATTTTAAGTACTGTGGACGTATCTCCACTTTGTTACAATGATAATACGGGATCTATCACTCTTTTTGTTTCAGGTGGAACTGTTGTTTCCGACTATTCTTATGACTGGGATATTGACGGAACTGGTGACCTTGATGACGATCAAAATCAAGATAGTTTAATTTCTGGAGATTATATTATTTCTGTATATGATGATTTTGGCTGCTCTTCATCTGAAACCATCACATTAAACAACCCTGCAGAAATCAACTATAGTCTTACTAGTGTTTTAAGTGGTTGTGGATTAAATGACGGTAGCGCCCAAATAGTAGTTTCAGGAGGAACGCTTAATGGTTCTGATTACTCTTACTTATGGACCAATTCGTTAGGTAGTCAAATTGGTGCATCTAATTCTGTTTCAAATTTAGCTGCTGGATGCTACAACATAACTGTTACAGATGATAATGGCTGCTTTGAAGATGATATTACTTGTATAAGTAATCCATCTGGTCCAGCTATTACATTAGATCAAATTGACAGTACATCTTGTTTCAACAGTAATGATGGTAACATTTTAATTTCTGCTTCTGGATTAAATGTACCTTTTACTTTTCTTTGGCAAACTGTTCCCGCTCCTCAAGCAAACAATTTAGAAGATTTATTAAGTGTTAGTGCTGGAACATATTCCATAACTGTTGAAGATACTTTGGGTTGTATTTCTGGTGAAGTGTATACCATCTTCCAACCTGACTCTATATATACAAATGGTGTTATTATAGATTTAATTTGTAATAATGACGCTAGTGGTGAAGTTGACTTGACTATTATTGGTGGAACACTTCCTTTTAACCCTTCTTGGTCTGGTCCAAATGGGTATTCTTCAAATGATGAAGATTTAATAGGGCTAGATTCTGGACTATATGTAATTTCTGGAACAGATAGTAAAGGTTGTCCCATTCCAACAACAACCTACAATGTAAATCAGCCCGACACTATTGTACTCAGTATTTCATCAACCCAAACCGCTTGTGATGCTCCGACAGGGTCATCAACAGTCATTGCCATTGGTGGTTCTGTTGGTCTTGACTATTCTTACATTTGGACCAACGCAACAGGAGATACTGTTGGATTAACTAACCAAGCTATTAACCTTGGGGTTGGGGTTTATTCAGTTGAAGTAACTGACGATAACGGGTGTGTTTCTTTGGAAAGTGTTACTATCTCTCAGTTAACGGGGCCTTCTATTTCTCTTGATACAATTACTCCCGTAGATTGTGCGGGTAACCAAACTGGTTCTATTTTTGTGTCAGTTACAGGTTTAGCAACACCATTTTCATATACTTGGAGCGGTAGTATTACACCTGATGCTGCACACTTAAATAACGAAGATTTAGAAAATTGGTTTTTTGGTACTTATACATTACAGGTTGTTGATACTAATGGTTGTGAGGACAGCTTAACCAATGTTGTTATTAGTCAACCTCAACAACTTTTTGGAACATCTACTAATATTGCTCCGCTTTGTGCAGGTGACAGTACTGGAAGTATAGATCTTAGCTTAACTGGCGGTTCTAGTCCCTTTTCTTACGACTGGAAAAAAGATGGGATTTTGATTTCGAATAATGAAGATTTATCATCATTAAGTGCTGGAACATATGTTTATTCAGTTGTTGATAGCAATGGCTGTTCATTAATTGACTCTATTTCTTTAGTTAGTCCTACTGATTTAACATTAACAGGTTCTTTTGTTGGGTCTACATGTGGAAATACCAATGGAGAGATAAGCGTTGTTGCTTCAGGTGGTACCGCAACAGGTGGATATAATTATGCCTGGGAAAACATTACTTCTGGACAACCCGGGTTAAGCATAGGGGCTAACGCATCAAACGTAACCAATTTAAGTGCAGGTATATATCAGGTTGTAGTAAATGATGATAACAGTTGTAACGATTCAGTTGTAATAACTGTTTCTGATATTGACGGGCCCACTTTAAGTTACGTCTCATCTAATATAAACTGTTTTGGTTCAGTAAATGGCGCTATAGATCTTACTGTAATAGGTATTAATCCATTTGGTTTTTCTTGGGTTGGTCCTCCAGGTTTTGGCAACCCTATAACTGAAGATCTTTCTGGATTAGAGCCAGGAACATATTCCGTTTTTGTTACAGATGATAATGGGTGTTCTTCTGCTGAATCAATTGTGGTTGACGGTCCAAGCGGGCCGATTCAGCTACAGTCTACCATAACCGACATAAGCTGTAAAAACGATGCATCAGGAGAAATAGCTATAA
>JBELEU010000004.1:0-33900 GCA_042093455.1 Crocinitomicaceae bacterium
GCAGAATTTCTATCAATGTAATCCTTGTTGGTTTCTTCTACCTTCTTTTTAAAATTTTCAATTTCTTTACCTAAAGGATTTAACAAACTACCCAGCTGTTCCTTGTTTTGTTTTTTAAACTTTTCAGAGTTGTCTTCTAAAATTTGACTTGCCAAATTTTTAAAAGCTGAAGTTAAATGCTCTTCATTGTCTTCTTGAGATTTTTTAATGTCTTCAATTTTTGTTTTTAGGTACTTAATCTCTTCATCTTTTGCCGCTAGTTTAGAACGAAGGTCAACAAGCTCATCCACATCTAAAGCAGGAGATTCAAGAGAATCAGACTTGTTTTTACGAAGAATTAAAACCAATAAAACAAGAGCTGTAATTGAAAAAATAAAAACTAAATAATCCATAAATAATATTTAAAACGAATTTAATTATTTATGAAGATATAATAGAAGAACGTATTTTATTTAAGTTCTTATCAACAATATAAAATAAATTATATTTAGAATATAAATTTAAATAACTATAAATAAATGTGGAATATTGAAATTGACAAAAACTTTGATGAATTCACCAAGAGAATAAAAGACGCAAATAATGCTGAAAAAATGATTGCTAAAAAATATTATTTAGACTTAATGCGAATTTTTGGGATCAAAAAAGTTAAATTAATTGATATTTCAAAAAATAAAATTCAATTAGAATATCGAGTTGACTCACAATATGTGTATTCACTTACATTTCTTAGAACTAGTAACAATAAAGTAGAATTCGTAATGCGGAATATTGGAAGATCACTTTCAAATTTATGGAATATTAAAACTTTCAAAGGAATTCAAAAAAGGATAATTGATAATTGGGATTAGTAAAATGACATCTGAAAGATTCATTAAGACATAACTTTTATTAAAATCAGCAGAGACAATACCAATACATTAAAAAATAAGATTAGAAAAAAACTTCTTTTTATGGATTTCAATTGTCCACAGTATATCTTAAATCAATGGTAATACTAGCTGTTTTCTTTTTAGAAGAAGTATTAAAAGAACCTCCCCAAGAGAAATTCTCATCACTATTTTGACCCACTATTTGAAGCACACCCATATCAGCATCAACTAAATCAGCCAAAACAGTGCCAGATTGTTCTACAATATTTTCAGCTCTTAATCTAGCATCTTCAGTAGCCTTAGAAATTAAATCCAACTTCAAACTAGCTAATTCAGTAAAATAATACCTTGGGTTATGAGAGTAAAATTGAACACCATTATTTAGAACTTCAGTAATCTTTCGAGATACCTTTTCAATATTTATAACATTATTGGATTCAATCATAACATCCTGCGACAAGTTATATCCCATAAATTTTTCACCAATAATATCTCCATTTTGTGAAAATATAGTTTCAAAAACTTCTTCTGTACTTACTGGACCAAAAACAATTTCTTCTTTTAAAACCCCATTATTAGATAAGAATTTTTCTACAATTTTTTTATCACTAGTTATTGCAGCAAAGGCCTCTTTCAAATTTGCTTTTTTTCTTTTATAGCTGCCTTCCCATACAATAAGATCAGACTCAAAATTGGTTTGCCCCATACCTTTCACATCAACATATCCTGTTCTACTATTAGGATATCTATTTAAAAAAGTTAGACAAGAAATTCCAACTGCCAGAACTATGGCAGTTGAAAATATAATTGTGCTTTTTGTATTCATTTTAGTTATTATTTGCTAGTTCAGTTTTAGAATCATTTGTTCTAAGATTTTCTATGTATGCGAAGGCCTTATCTTTGGGCATTATTTGAGAACTGAATTTTACTCTATTTGTAAATAACTTTGAGACTGTTTTTTTATTTACTTTCTTGTTATATTCTTGAGCACTCACATAAGCTACTGTTAAGTCCGGTAATACAGCGAAAATTTCAACATCCTCGTTAATAAAAAACGGCATCTCCGACCAATTATAATTATAGTAGGTTAAAACCCCATTTTGATCATTTAAAACAACATATAATTTAACTTTATTTACAAGTGAGAGAAACTGATCTTCAAAGTCAAACGCATAAGTTCCATTGGCTAAAATTTCAGTGTTTTGTAATCTATCACAGTTCCAAAAGCCAAGTGCACCTATCTCAAATGTATTTACCAAATCAGATTCCATAGCTAACCTTTCTTCTTCTAATTCTTTTAAGGCTAAAAGCGTCTCGTACTTTTTTAGATCGCTTTTATAATCCTCTAAAGCTTTAGCTAATTCTTTTCCTTTTAAAGCAGGAATAGCATTTAAGGAAAATTTTTCATTTTTATGCTTCTCTGAACCTGGTCTTTTGACTTCTCTAAAAAAAGAAATCTTAAAAATATTCTCTTTTTTACTGGTCCTTTTAACCTTAATTCTATCCCAACCTGTTCTCAATTCGTTGTATGGATTACCCTCACCATTTTTCTTAACCATAACCCAGTCTACTCCTTTAAAAGATCTTAAATAAGGTGCATTTTTCAAGTCCATTGAAAGTGCAAATACAAAATCTGAACTATCTGGATTAGGATTTTTAGGAAATATTGGTAGACTTGGGATTGCAGCAAGACTGTCAATTTTAAATTGATTCGAGTCGGTCTGAAACTTACCAGTTTCTCTCCATTGCTCGTCATTGTCAAGAAAATAAAGATTGAAATTTTCATCTACTTTATTAAGTGCTGCTAAATTTACTTTTATTGACTTTCTATTTTTCATGCTAAGCTCATTTCCATCTTTGTAAGCTCTCAACTCCATCATCCCAGCAGACTGCATGTATTCATTTCTATTTTCATTCATTTGCATCGGAATGCCAGACAGAAGAATACTTTTTGCATCATGAAACTCTCTAAATTTAACTTTTACTTTTCCATTAACTGTCTTTCCATCTTTATCTATAAATGCTAATTTTGGAATAGACAAATGAGTTCCATTTGATCCGTGAAATTCAAACCCTTTAGAAGCATCAAAGGTCATTTCATTATAGGTAAAATTATCCCCAAACATTGGGATTACTCCTTTTTCATAGCTACTCATATAATCATAATATGCATAAGCTGAAAAACCGATTAATAAAGCAGATAATCCACCAATTAACCAATTTGTTTTTTTATTCTTTTTTGATTTTTTCATGATTTTAAATTTTTAAAATTTATAATTATTACAGTTTTATTGAAGAGAAATCATAACACACAAGCTTTCCGTCACATTCTACAATTAGTTCTTGTTTACCGTCTTTATCAATGTCTTTTATTAATAACGGGCCTTCTTCTCCATTTTTTGAATCAAGTCTTAGATTTAAAACTTCTGAATTATCTGACACTTTAAATAACTTTATAATTGGGCTAGAATGGAAACTTTCTCCAAACTCCCATTTAATTAACCTACAAAGCCCTAGCTCAGTATTTATTTTTTCTTTCAAATAATCTTTTGACCCAGATAGTTGATAAGAGTTATAATAATCGTCCGAGTAACTATACTTTTTCTTATTTACTTTATTAAAATTTTTAATCTCAGAGATTGAATTATCCTTAAGATTATATATGTAAATTATGCTACTGGAAACAATTAAAGCTTCTGTGTTGTTAAAGTGACTTAATGATGCATACCAATTTTCATCATCCTTTAGGAAGCTTGGTTTAGAAAGATTAAAATTCTTATGTACTGATCCATTTTGGTTAAAAACTATAAGCTGTTTATCTCCTTTGTAATCTTTTTGATCCAGAGAAATAAACTTTGCAGTTTTACCTATTCCCAATTTAATTGGATGATTATTATCTTTTATTATTTCTTCTGAGTTTAATGACTTAATTTTTTTTGGTAAAGATTTTATCAATTTCCCATCTTGTCCGCTCAAAACTGTGTAGTTATTATATCCGTTCCAATGAAAATCGGTGACTCCATCTCTATTATAATCATTTCTAATTGGCTCTCCGAAAAATATATAACCTCTTTTAAAATGTGTTGTTAATTTAAACACATAGCGATTATCGCCTTTTTTCCATCCATTAAATTCTGGATGATAGTATTCCCAGACAGTATTTCCGTTTTCTGGATTTACAGCTCTTACTTCACCAACTTCTGTCGCAAAAACAACAACATCATCCTCTTTCCTTTTTACTAAAGTTGGCTTGTGTTCCACATCCCCAGAAACAGGGATTCTCCACATTATTTCACCATTTAAATCAGTACATAAGAACTCATCATTATCATTTCCAAAAAATAAATAATCTTTATAATATAAAAGACCATTTACATCCATATCACCCATTTTACCACCTGCAAACTTTTTTACTAGTTTACCAGATTTGGCATTGATTTTATAAACGCCACTTTTTTTATCCCAAGTGTGCCAGTCGTTAAAATATTCGCCATTAGAACCTACATAAATGTGCCCATCTATTAATTCAAAATTTGATCTGTAACTCATATTACCAATATCTACTACCCACTTTCTCTTCATCACTTTATCAATATCATATATTTTTTTAGGGTTCTTTACTTTGGATATTCCCTTTAAATCATTTTGAACAGTTTTAGAACTATTTACAGAATTGATTATTGAATAAATAGGTAATTTATTTATTGATTCCTTAGTGTCATCTGAGGGCTTTTTGGTTTCTAATGAAGTACTATTCTCAATGTTTTCTTTAATAATTAATTCGTTATTTTTCTGATCATTAACTAATTCTAATTGCGTTGAATGGTTGATATCTTCTTTTGCCGTTTCATAATTTGATAAGCGAGCATAACCAATTAATGCCAGAACTAATGCGCTAGCAGTTGCTGTAACTATTATTTTATTTTTTGCTTTCATGATTTTATTTATTTAAGGGTTAATTTTTTGTACTGAAGAATTCTTTCTTTTGGGAAAGGACATATTTGAACTTTATCACCTTGATTACCTCCTAAGCAGTAAACAAAATCTTTACTTTCTGAAATATATAATCCAACATGTCCCGAACTAGACTTTTTACTATTTCTCCAAAAAACTACAACATCACCCGGTTTTGGCTTGTTTGTATTTTCACCTATTGTAAGCCAAGATTTAGCTCTAAGACCTGATGGGTATTGTGCTCCAACATGTTTTGCACAATAATTCATAAAGGCTGCACACCAGGGTGTTTCATCATCATTAATATTTTTGTATCCTAGTTCATGAAATAACTTTACAACATCTTGATTATGAATTTTGCCCGCTTTTTCAGACATCCCATAATAATCAGCAGCCTCATCTAATATTTTAGTTTGCAGTTGATTTAATTTAATATTTAGTTTATCGGAAATAAAATTTGAAAAGGAACCTGTGTTGAAAAAACCATTATCAAAAAGATCTTTCAACTCATGTGCTATATTTAAATAGTGTTTTTTTACTTTTTTCTTTGTAGACTTTAAATCACCATTTTTTGGAATTGGAGGTAACCATTTTGCTAAATAATCGATTGAATCATTAAAGATATCTTTCGCATATTTTAGTTTTTTCTTTGACTTGATTCGATTGCTGTGAAATTGTTTTTTTGCTAGCTCTATTAAATGGTCATGAATTAATCGTAAAAGAACTTTATCATTATTGGCTAATAAACCAACCAATTGATTGGTGTTATGATTAGAATAATCAAGATATCTTAGTGACCTATCAAATAAATAGGTTTTATTATTATTCTCATACAATCTAAAACAAGACAATGCTAAATAGTAATAAGTAACTCTATCCAAATTACCTTTACTAAGTCTATTTCTGCCAATTGTAATGCAACGGTCATACTTTTTTCTAGAGTAAAGAGATTGTATTCTCTTTTGATTAAAATTTAACTTTAAATCATTGTTTTTTTCTTTTCCAATAAGAGTAAAAGGAAGAATTAAAATACTTAAGCTGATGAAAATTTTCATACTCATTAAATTAGCTGATGAAATAAAATATTGAGTAGAATTAACTTATAAGCAGATTATTTTAATTGATTGTTAATTGTATAATGCAAGATTTAAAAAAGGGTACAAAAAATTTCCCTGAAACAGAACAATTCTTAAAATCGAAGTAATATTAAAGCAAATAAAATTGCAGTTTTTTGTTAACGATAATTAACTCAACTGTATCATATTTATTGAAACAAATGAATAACTTTAGTTTTTAATTGATATTGCACCAAGTTTTAATTCAATAAGATCAGATGTCAAATCCAAAAAAACCTATTTTAAACAAGCTATTTGAATCAAAAAACACTCATAAAGAACCAGCAGAAAAAATAAATAAAGAGGAATTTATAAAAACCATAAAAAGCAGAAGAAGCGTTAGAATTTACAATGATGAACCCGTACTAGAAAAAGACATGAAAGAATGTCTTGAGCTAACCCTTCTAGCACCTAATTCTTCAAACCTTCAACCTTGGGAATTTTATTGGGTGAAAAGTAAAGATAAAAAGCAAAAGCTGGTTGAATACTGTTTGGGACAACCAGCAGCATCTACAGCACAAGAACTGGTTGTTGCTGTAGCAAGGCCAGATTATTGGAAAGTCAATCAGAAAAGAATGCTTAAAATTCTCAATGAAATGGGAGATAAAGTTCCCAAATCAGCAATGACCTACTACAATAAAATAGTCCCCCTAGCTTACAATCAGGGATTTTTATCCTTAAGAGGGTATCTTAAAAAGTTATTTATGGAGATAAGAGGAGTAAAAACACCAACTCCAAGAGAACCATACAATAAAAAAGGAATGTCTGTTTGGGCTCAAAAATCAACTGCTTTAGCATGCGAAAACCTTATGTTATCATTAAGAGCGTACGGTTACGACAGTTGTCCCATGGAAGGAATTGATTCAGCAAGAATTAAAAAATTGTTAGGCTTGTCATCTCCAGCTGAAATCTGTATGGTAGTTAGTGCAGGTAAAAGAGCTGAAAACGGAGTTTATGGTAAACAACTAAGGTTTGACAGCAAGAACTTTATTCATGAAATTTAAATGAAAAAAAAAAATTGGCAACTCATAATAGGTCTTGTTTTATTTACTAATATCCAATATGGTCAAAAACAAAACATTGAATTCAAAAGACAAATAATCGATCAAATGACAAGTGCTATTAAAGCACAAAATCAATTGACTTTTATAATGCAAAAAAAAGAAAGAGACATTAAAAGCTCAGAAACTGAAAGGTACATTACTGGAAAGCTTTATGCTAAATTAAATGTTGATCCATTTAAAATGTACATCAAAAGCTATTACCCAAGTCCTGGTGCGGAAATTCTTTACAAAGATGGATGGAACGACAACGAAGCTCTTGTCAACCCAAATGCATTTCCATATTTTTCTTTTTCATTCAGACCTGAACATTATTTACTTCTAGCTGGAGGTCACCACTGTTTGAAAGAAGCTGGATTTAAATTGTTATGCAAAATGATCGAACACTACAAAAAAGTATTCGAAAATAAAGTATATGAATTAATTGAATACAATGGTGTTTACTTATGGAACAAAAGAAGATGCTACAAACTAACAATAAGATTCCCTGACTATAAAGTACTAAATTATGAGTGCAAAAGAGGAGATAATCTATATAAAATAGCAGAAAGACTTCTAATTAATGTCGGTAAATTAAGAGAGCTAAACCCAAGAATTAAAGACACTGAATACCTAAAAGAAAATCAACAAATAAAAGCCACTAATTTTTATGCTGAAAAAATAATTCTATACATTGATATTGAAAAAAAATTCCCCATTCTACAAGAGATATATGACAAAAAGGGTCTTTATGAAAAGTTCATGTATTTGACTTTAGACATTAATAATCCAATCTCAAATGAAGAATTCAATAGAAATTACAAAGATTACAACTTTTAAGGTGCCTTTTTAATTCTACTGTTTACATAAATTTTTTACATTTGCCGCATGCAAATTCAAGTGCTAAAATCAAAAATTCACAGAGTTAAGGTAACAGACGCAGATCTTAACTATATTGGTAGCATAACTATTGATAGAGACTTAATGGATGGAGCGAATTTAATCGCTGGTGAAAAAGTTCAAGTAGTTAATATAAATAATGGTGAAAGGTTAGAAACCTATGTTATACCAGGTAAAAGAAAAACAGGGGAAATAGCATTAAATGGACCAGCAGCAAGAAGAGTAGCAAAAGGAGATATTGTCATTATTATTTCTTACGCTCAAATGGAATTTGAAGAAGCAAAAACATTTGAACCCTCAGTCATATTTCCTGACGAAACAAACAACACTTTAGTTTAAAATAGCTGTTTATTCTAAATTCTATTCAAACAAGTCAACAATATCCATTCTTTTAGTATTTTGTTAGCTGCAATCCAATGCTATCATTAAATTAAATCACCAAATGGATAGAAGAAAATTTGTAAAGATAAGTGCTGTAGGTTCTGTTGCAGTCGTATTAGACAGTTGTACAAATACCAATGCTCAAACAAATGTTAGCATTACGAAAACAAAACCAATCGTTGTCTCAACATGGAAACCTGGTTTAACTGCCAATAAAGAAGCATGGAAAGTTTTAAATAAAAGTGGCAAATCATTGGATGCTGTTGAAGCTGGTGTCAAAATAATTGAATCAGACATCAACAATAAAAGCGTGGGAATTGGGGGCATGCCTGACAGGAACGGAATAGTCACTTTAGACGCCTGCATAATGGATCATCAGTACAATTGTGGGTCAGTGGCTTTCTTGCAAGATATTGAACACCCTGTCTCGGTAGCAAGAAAAGTAATGGAAGATACTCCCCATGTTATGTTGTGCGGAAAAGGAGCTCAAGACTTTGCCATTGAGAAAGGATTTACAAAAACTAACTTACTTACTCCTGAAGCTAAAAATGATTGGATAAAATGGAAGGCTACTCAAAACAAAAAACTTCCTGAAATCAATCATGAAAACCATGATACTATTGGTATGTTAGCAATTGACAACGAAGGGGATATTTCTGGGGCATGCACAACAAGTGGATGGGCCTATAAACTTCACGGAAGAGTTGGAGATTCTCCTATTATTGGAGCAGGGCTGTATGTAGACAATGAAATTGGAGCGGCATGTGCAACAGGAATCGGAGAGGCAATTATTAAAATTACGGGAAGCCACCTTGTTGTAGAACTAATGAGACAGGGATTAAGTCCAGAAGAGGCTTGTTTTGAAGCAGTACAAAGAATTAAGAAGGTATATAGCAATTTAAAAGATATGCAAGTTGGATTTTTAGCGATAAATAAGTCTGGCCAACATGGAGCATACAGTATGTATGCTGGATTTAATTATGCTTTAAAAGACAAAAAAAGAGAAGAACTTATAGATGCTAAGTATGAAATGGAGTGGTGAAAAATATTTAATTATAATTGCATCAATTCTTCTTTTAAGTTGCACTTCCAACACAGAAAAAAAAGATTTAAATACAAACCTAATTCCTTACCCTAAGGTTTTAAAAAATTCCAAAAAACAATTTATTTCTGATAAAATATCCATCAACTTTCCTAAAGAATTTTCTGAAAAAGCTGAATATCTAAAAAAAGCTTTATCAGCGTATTCTAACATAGAGTTTCGAATGAATGATAGTAATAAAAATATTTCAACTATTAATATTCAACTCATAAAATCAAAAGAATTAGATTCTTTAAAAGATGCTTATAAATTAATTATAAATGAAAAATCAATTTCTATTATAGCTAAAAAAAATACAGGAATATTTTATGGAATTCAAACGCTAATTCAGTTAACTAAATTGAACAATAATGAAGATTTATCCACTCTTAAATATCCATGTATTTCTATAAGAGATTGGCCAGAATTTACACACCGAGGAATGCTTTTAGATTGTTGTAGACATTTCTTTGAAGTTAAAACGATTAAAAAATACATTGACCTTTTAGCATTTTATAAAATGAATGTATTGCATTGGCATTTAACCGAAGACCAAGGATGGAGAATAGCTATCGAAAATTATCCAAAACTTAATAGTGTTGGATCATGGAGAAAAGAAAACTCTGAAACTTATGGGGGTTATTACACAAAAAAAGAAATTAAAGAAATTGTTGCCTACGCGAAAGAAAAACATATTGAAATAATTCCAGAAATTGAATTACCAGGTCATTCACAAGCAGCAATTGCAGCATATCCTAATTTATCATGTACAGGCACTCAAGTCCAAGTCGCCAACGATTGGGGAGTATTTAAAGAAATCTATTGTGCCGGGAATGATAGTGTTTTCATATTTTTAGAACAAGTGTTTGATGAAGTAATTGAGTTATTCCCTTCTAAATACATTCATATAGGAGGAGATGAAGCTCCAAAAAAAAGATGGCAAGAATGTGAAAAATGTCAACAAAGAATTAAAATAGAAAATCTTGAAGATGAACATGAACTCCAAAGGTACTTTATTGAAAGAATAGCAAAACAATTAAAACTTAAAAACAAAACAATAATTGGATGGGATGAAATCTTGGAAGGAGGCACAATTGAAGGAGCTATTGTTCAATCATGGAGAGGTTTTGAGGGTGGGATTTCAGCCATTAAAAAAGGCAATAAGGCCATAATGTCACCCACATCACACTGTTATTTTGATTACGACATCAAAACAACCAATTTATATAAAGTTTATAGTTTTGACCCAATACCAGACGGATTAACAAAAAAAGAGGAAAAATTAATAATTGGTGGAGAATGTAATTTATGGTCTGAAAGAATTTTAAATGAAAATGATTTGGATCAAAAAACTTTTCCAAGACTTTTAGCAATTAGTGAAGTACTATGGACCTATCCTGAAATACGAGATTCTTCTTCATTTGAAAAAAGAGTAACCACACACTATACATTATTAGAAAACTCAGGAGTTAACTACGGAATAGCCGTTGAACCTATTGCACTAAAATGCATTAACAATGCAAATTCATTAAAAGTTAAAATACTTCCAGGCGAACCCTCTTTGACATTTAAGTACGGGTGGGATAGTGATTCAATAACAAAAGATGCAAACAAAGACCTAACAATTCAAATAGATAAATCAGGTATTCTATCCATTCAAAGTTTTAAAAATCAAAAACCATATGGTGAAATTTTAAAACAAGAATTTTCAAAAAACAAAGCAAATGGAAGAACTGTTGAATATGTTTCAAACTACAGTGAATTTTATGAATCAAATCAAAATCATACTTTAACGGATGGTAAAATTGGAGGTTTAAGTTTTAAGGATGGTAATTGGCAAGGGTTTTTTGGGAAAGACATAGAATGTATTATTGATTTAGATCAACAAATAGCAATTTCGAATGTAAAAAGTAATTTTTTCCAGTATTCAAATTCATGGATATTTCTTCCTGAGTTTCTTGAAATACAACTTTCATTAGATGGTAAAATATGGACGAAATCAATAACAGAAAAACCCGTCAAAAACCCCAAAGAAAGAGGTCAGTTTAAAGAATGTATTTCTGTAGACTGCCATGAAGAGATGGCTAGATTTATTAAAATTATAGCTAAAAATAGAGGACCTGTCCCTGATTGGCATGAAGCTGCAGGATCAAAATCATGGTTATTTATAGATGAAGTCATAGTCGAATGAAAATAGAATTTTGTATATCTACCCTTGAGGGTGCATTAGCTGCTGAAAAATGGAAAGCAAACAGAGTTGAACTTTGTAGCAATTTAGAAGAAGATGGTCTTACTCCATCTTTTTCACTAATCAAATCATGTATAGAAAATTTTAGTGGTGAAACACATGTAATGATAAGGCCTCACAACAATGGATTTACCTATTCTAATCAAGAAATTATAGGTATGATTCAGCAAATTAAGCTAGCAAAAAAAGCGAATGCTTTTGGTGTGGTATTTGGTATTCTTGATGAAAACAATAGCATAAATATTGAAGCAAATCAAAGATTAATAAGAGAGGCAAAAAAATTAAGCTTAGTATGTACATTTCACAGAGCTTATGATTTTTGTAAAGACCCCTTTAAATCACTAGAAGAAATAATCACCCTTGAATTTGATTGGTTATTAACCTCTGGACATCGACAAACTGCAATTGATGGAATTAAACAGATTGAAAAAATAATCATTGCTAGTAAAGGTAGGATACAAGTTTTAGCAGGAAGTGGTGTTAACGCAACAAATGCAAAATCACTTTCTAAAACAGGAATCAATGCTTTGCATTTCACTGTAGACAAAACTGGAAAAGTGGATGAAAATAAAATAGTTTCAATAAAAGAAGTTATTCAATAACAACCTCATCAAAAAACAACCAAGTATCTCCTCCATAACCAAGGTGCCACTCTGGACATTTCCCAAAATTAGTTGCTTTAATCTTAAGAAATCTTGTTGCAATTGGTTGGTCTAGTACAACCTCAAAGTCTTTGAGAAATGAACCGTACTGATTTATAGGGTAATCATTATTTAAAAAACCAATTGATTTGAAACTTAATCCATCTTTTGAAGCAAAGAACTCTACATCCTTAGGAAACCATATCCATGATTTAATCTCTTGAATTGAACCAATAGAAACTTTTGACACTTTCTTTAAAAGTCCTAAATCAACTACAGCTTCAAAATTTTGACCTTGATAACCTTGCCAGAACCCAGTAGGATAACTATTAGGACCATGCAAACCATCTATTAGGGCATCATCTCCTCCAGCATTGTATTGATTACTGTAATTCGAAAAAAGTTTAATTTTTCTATTGCCATCTTTTTTTGTGTAAGATGATAGCACATCATTGCTTTTAACTTCATTTGTTACTGAAAAAGCTTCGATTTTTTCAGAATTATAAATATAAAATTCATCCTCATAAATTTTAAATTCTTTCTGAGGAAAAACTCTATAGAATATTTTTGACTCAGTGTTAACAGTTTTTATAGAAACCAACAACGAATCAGCAAATGAATTTTCTGCTGTTTGGAAATATGGTACAATTGAAATATTATGAATGGAATCAATTCTAGAAAAAGGGAGTTCACCAACTCCCCAATTTTTATTAGGTTGGTTCCCCATTTCAAAAGCCAAAACTCCCCCTTTCATTATCGTATTATGGTTAATGAAACTTTTGTCAAATGTTTTGCCATTTAATGTTGCGCTTTGAATATAAATTTCATCGCGTTCTTTTTTATTGGTTTTTATTGTGAAAATGTTTCCATTTTCTAAATGGATAGATGCTTTTTTAAATAACGGAGAACCAATTGTATAATAAGGTAATCCTGGTGTTACTGCATAAAAACCTAATGCACTCAAAACATACCAAGACGACATTTGACCACAATCTTCATTTCCTGAAAGTCCATCAGGTTTAACGCTATACTGTTCTTTTAAAATTTGAGCAACTCTCTGCTGAGTTTTATAAGGTTTTCCAATGTAATTATACAAATAAGCCATATGATGACTAGGTTCATTACCGTGTGCATATTGACCAATCATTCCAGTAATATCCGATTGTTGTCTGCCAATTAATTTTGAATCCGATTCAAACAGTTGATCCAACAATACTTCAAAATTATCTTTTCCATTATGTAGTTTTATTAAACCATCAATGTCATGAGGAACAAAAAAACTGTATTGCCACGAATTAGCTTCAGTATAGTTATAATTAACTTCTTCCGGAATAAAGCCAAACTTAAAATTACCATTTAGTTTAGGCTGCATAAAGCCTGTATTTGGATTGAAAATATTTTTAAAACCTTGAGCTCTTTTAGCATATTTCTTGTAATTCAGAGTATCATTGCATAAGTCAGCCATTTGCGATATGCACCAGTCATTGTAAGCATATTCTAAGTTTTTAGAAACAGATTCAGCATCATCATCAGACGAAATAAAACCCTTTTTATCAAATTCAGGTAGACCTAATTTATCTCTTTGAGAAACATGCAACATAGAAGGGTACAAATCTTTAGCTAAGTCTGAAGCAATATTTTTAACATAGGCATCTAAAATCACAGATACTACATGATAACCAATCATACAACCAGTATAATTTGCACAAAGTTCCCATATAGGCAATTGACCACCATTGTTGTATTGATTCAAAAAAGTATTTAAAAACTCTTCTGTTTTTTGCTGTTCAATTATTGTATACAAGGGATGAGTTGCTCTAAAAGTATCCCACAATGAAAATACAGTATAAATAGTTGAACTGGATTTATGAATTTTCAGATCTGTTCCTCTGTATGAACCATCAACATCGCTAATAACATTGGGCGCAATCATGGAATGATACAAAGAAGTATAAAATATTTCTTTTTCATCATCACTTCCACCATCAATTTCAATTTTATTCAAAGCATTTAACCAAACATCATGAGCTTGCTCCATATACGTATTAAATTCCCAATTAGGAGCTTCAGCTTCTAAATTAGATTTAGCATTTTCAGCACTTACAGTTGAAACACCAACTTTAACAATTAATTTATTACTTACTAAATCTTCAAATTGCAAAGCTAGCTTGGTAGGACGTTTCAAATCATTGTGAGAGCCCTTGTTGAAAACTGTGGTATCAAACGGTTGAGAAGTTTGTATACAAAAATAAAAGTGTTGTTTTTCAGCCCATGAACTTGAAATTCTTGAGCCAAGGATTTCGTTATTACCTCCAATTTTAATTTCCCAGTCTAGTAATCTATCTCGATGTTCTAAATCAATCAAAAGATGTGGTTTTTCTGTATCACTAAAAGTATATTCATGAATACCTACCCTTTTAGTGGTAGTTAGTCTACAGAAAATATTATTCTTATCGAGCAATACTTCGTAGTAACCAGGACTTGCTTTTTCATTAACTTTTTTAAAAGTTGAAGAATATCCATTTTTTATGGTGTCATTTAAACCATTTTCAAAGCATACCTCATTTTGAGAAGGCATGATTAATAAATCACAATAATCAGCAATTCCCGTTCCGCTCAAATGAGTATGACTAAAGCCATATATAACTGAATCAGAATAATGATAACCAGAACATCCATCCCACCCTTCAAGTCTTGTATCAGGACTTAATTGAACCATTCCAAATGGCAAAGTTGCACCTGGAAAGGTATGTCCATGGCCACCAGTGCCAATAAAAACATTAACAAAATAAGTGGATTCAGATGACTTTTTACAATTGACTACTAAAGTAAGCCCTATAAAAAGACAAAAAACCTTAAAAAAATTATTTATTGATGTTTCAACTCTTACCAAACGAAGTTTTATTCTTTACAAACCAAGCAAAGAATGTAAGATAAGCAAAACATAAAATACCTACAAAAAAGGACTGCTGAATTCCTATAACATCAGCAATTTTACCTTGAATTGGAGGAATTATTGCCCCCCCTAGAATCATCATTACCAAAAAGGCTGAACCCTGAGTTTGATATTTCCCTAATCCTGCAATGGATAATGAAAATATGCAAGGCCACATAATTGATAAAAATAATCCTGCACTTAAAAATGAATAAATTGCTATAGTTCCAGATGTCATTAGGCCAACCACAATTGAAGCAACTCCAAGAATACCAAACACACCCAAAGTAACAGCAGGCTTATCATTGGTTATAAAAAATGCAGTTATTTGAATAAGCACACATATTATGAACCAATAAAGAGGGCTAACATCATATCCAGATGCAGATGTCAATCCTAGAACAATAAAAAATGCAGCAAGAGGAACAAAAAACCTAAGAATATTTTTCATTTTATTCGATAAGTCAAATGCGTTTATAGAACCTGCCCAACGACCAATCATTAAACTTCCCCAAAACATAGCGATAAAAGGAGCAATTTGAGAACTACCATACCCACCAAAAGAATCTTTCTTAAGCAATTCACCCAAATTACTTCCAATAGCAACCTCAACGCCAACGTAAACGAAAATAGCAAGCATACCAAGTGTAAGTTGTGGGTATTGCATGGCTCCCCAGTGAATTTTTTGGCTTTTTCCCTTAAAGTGAGCAAAAAGAAGACCACCTAAAATAACCAATAAACCTGCAGTTAACCATATCATTCTATTCTTATCTAGTGGACCTGAAAGTTGTTCAATTTGGGCATTCATTTCAAAAATAGCAAGCTCATTATTTTCAACATTTAGTAATTTAATTTCAGATTGTAAAACTTCAATTTGTTTTTGTTCCTTTGAAAGGTAACTTCCGAAAACAGGAGAAAAACAAGCGATTAAAAGACCAGTCATTACCAATAGTGTAACCATAGCTTTCTTGGCTTTTTCAGGTTTTTCATCACTTATTCCACTAGGTAGTTTTTTTGAAACGCTAAATAAAATTGCAACCCCTAGAAATAAGCCCCCAACACAAGCATATAGTATAATGACTTGAAAAAGTTCAAGAGATGCAATCATTTCATCACTTATTGCAGAAGCAGTCCCAAACAAAGCTAAAGCAACAATTAATGGCCCCACTGTTGTTCCTAAACTATTTATACCTCCACCAAGATTTATACGATTACTTCCTGTTGCTTCATCACCTAATGCTATCATAAATGGATTTGCTGACGTTTGTTGTAGTGAAAAGCCTAGTGCAACTATAAACAAGCCAAATAACATTCCTGAAAAAACATTTAAGTAAACAGAAATAATCATTGCCAAAGCACCTAAAGCAGAAAAAGAAAGACCATAAACTATACTTTTTTTGTAACCCCAGTTACCAACTAAATCTTTTCCTGTTGATGATCCAAATGCAAAAAGTGAAAGAGCACCTAAATAATAGGCTAAATAAAAAGCAAAATCTATAAGTTGACTTTGAAATTGGTCTAGATTAAAATAATTCTTACAAAAAGGAATGAAAACACTATTACCTGCTGCTATAAATCCCCAAAAAAAGAATACTGTTGTAAGAGTAAAAAGAGCACTTTGATTTGTTTTTGCTTGCATGATTTTTTAAATTTTACATTAAAGAAACAATAATAATTTAATTAATGTTCAAAATACACTATCTCTTTTTCTTTAAGCATGAATCTTGACTTAGTTAAATAACTATTAAACAACACTAAAAGTAAACACATTAACTTACCTTTGCAAAAAATATTTATCATGAATAAATCCACAATCAAAGGTTTTTCAAAACTTTCTAAAGAAGGTAAAATTGAATGGATTGTAAACAAATATCTTGGCGGTGATGATACAAGTGTTGATTTACTTACCAGTTATTGGCATGATGACGAAGGTGTCCAAAAAATACACGATGAGTTTATTGAAAATACAATAACTAATTTTTATGTGCCATTTGGAGTAGCCCCAAATTTCTTAATCAATGATAGGGTTTATTGTATGCCAATGGCAATTGAAGAAAGCTCTGTCGTAGCTGCAGCTGCTAAAAATGCTAGTTTCTGGATGACAAGAGGAGGATTTAAATCTCAAGTGATTTCAACTACCAAAATTGGACATGTTCATTTTGCTTGGTATGGAGATTTTGAGAAATTAAAAATCTTTTTCGAAAGTATAAAACACAAATTTATTGAAGAAACTAAAGATCTTACATCAAATATGAGATCTCGTGGTGGTGGTATTTTAGACATTCAAATACTCAATAAAACCGACTTAGAACCCAACTATTACCAAATACAAGCAAAATTTGAAACTTGTGAGGCAATGGGAGCTAACTTTATAAATAGTCTTCTTGAAGAATTTTCTAAAATATTTGAGAGAGAATTAAACAACAGCGACTTTTCTGAGGACGAAAAAAAATTGGTTATTCTAATGTGTATTTTAAGCAATTATACACCTGAATGCTTGGTAAAGTGTGAAGTTAGTTGTTCAATCGAAGAATTATCTGATGACCCTTCAATTGATGTAAATTTATTTGCTAAGAAATTTGAACAAGCAATTCACGTTGCTAATATTGAGCCATATAGAGCTACAACTCATAACAAAGGAATATTTAACGGAATTGATGCTGTAATTATTGCAACAGGAAATGATTTCAGAGCAGTTGAGGCTTGTGGCCACACTTATGCAGCAAGAGACGGTCAATACAGAAGCTTAACTAATGTTGAGATTAAAGATGGTATATTTAGATTTTGGATTGAAATTCCCATTGCAGTTGGAACTGTTGGCGGTTTAACATCTCTACATCCGATGGTTAAGTTTGCACATCAGCTATTAGGAAATCCAAAAGCTACAGATTTAATGAAAATAATTGCAGCTGTTGGTTTAGCTCAAAATTTTGGCGCTGTTAGATCTCTTGTAACCACAGGAATTCAAAAAGGACATATGAAAATGCATCTTTTGAATATTCTAAATCAATTAGGAGCAACAGAAGAAGAAAGAGAAAAAATTAAATTTCACTTTTCTGACAAAGTTGTATCACACAAGGGTGTTGTAGATGAATTTTGTAGACTTAGAGGAATCAAAAACATTTCTGAAGTTAATCTTGGATCTTGAATAACAATTATGCCAACGGCAAACTATTAATTACTGGTGAATACCTTATTTTAGAGGGTGCATACTCACTTGCTATACCATGTTCAAAAGGTCAAAAAATTGAATACAACCAAGATGAAAAATCAAAAACAATTGAGTGGAAAAGCTATGATTTTATGCAAAAATTATGGTTTTCAGTCAAATACGAGTCTGATTCTTTAAATATTATTGAAACCAACGATAAAGTAAAAGCAATCGGTTTACAAAGAATATTACTTGAGGCATACAGCCTCTCCAAAACAGTTAAACTAAACGGTCAAATTATTACTTTCTTAGATTTTCCAAACAACTGGGGTCTTGGATCTAGTTCAACATTAATTGTATGTATTAGTAAGATGTTTAAAATTGACCCCTTAGAACTTCATTTCAAAACCTCAAACGGGAGTGGTTATGATGTAGCTTGTGGATATTTAAATAAACCAATTACATATTTGATAAATAATAAAAAACCTATTGTCAAAGAAATTGAATTTAAAATTCCTTTTTCAGAAAATATTGTATTCATCCATTTGAATAAAAAACAAAAGAGTGAAAATGAAATTATAAGGTTCAAGAAAAAAACCAAAAACAAGAGCATAAACATTAATTCAATCTCAGACATCACATTAAAAATGATTAATTGTCAACATATAAATATTTTTAATGATTTAATTGATGAACACGAAAACATTATAAGCCATTACATTGATAAAAAGCCAATCAAAACAGAACTATTTTCTGACTTCAATGGCTCAATCAAATCCTTAGGGGCTTGGGGTGGAGATTTTATAATGGCATCATCATTAGATGATTCTTTTGAATATTTTAAAACCAAAGGTTTCGACACAATAATTCCTTTTAACAAAATGATTAAAGATCAGTCTTCTAATGTTGACAACTAATTAAGAATCATTAAAACCTAATAAAAATACTACATTAATTTAGTGAAAAATGGAAGAAAATATTTTTATAAATAACCCAAAAAACGAATTACCTTCATTTGCATCAGTCACGATGGAAAGTCCATCAAATATTGCATTGGTTAAATATTGGGGAAAAAAAGAAATTCAAATACCAACTAACCCTTCTATTAGTTTCACCCTAAAAAATTGTAAAACCACAACAACTGTAAAGTTTCAAAAAGGATCTAAAAAATTAAATGATATTCTAGTTGAAAATAAAATAGAGAAATCATTCACACCAAAAATTGAAAAGTATTTATCTTTAATCAACCAATATTGTCCATTTTTAGAAAACTTTGAACTTACTATTTCAACATCAAATACTTTTCCTCACAGCAGTGGTATAGCCTCATCTGCATCTGGATTTAGCGCATTATCAATGTGTATTGTGCAATTTGAACAAAAAATTTGCGATTATTCTGAGAGTTTTAAACTTCAAAAAGCTTCTTTTTTAAGTAGAATTGGTTCTGGAAGTGCATCAAGATCAATTTATGGACCAATGGCCATTTGGGGTGAAAATAAAACAAATAACCATTGTAGCAATTTATTTGCAACAATGCATGATAAAGTAAATGACATATTTAAAGATTTTCAAGACACTGTTCTGTTGATCGATAAAGGTCAAAAGCAAGTCAGTTCAACTGTGGGCCATAATTTAATGATCGATCATCCTTATTCAGATGAAAGATTCAAACAGGCTAGAAAAAATTTGAACTCAATTATTCAAATCCTTGAATCTGGAAATCTAAATGATTTTATCCGAATAGTTGAACATGAAGCTTTATCACTACATGCAATGATGATGACTTCCAATCCCTATTTCATATTAATGAAACCAGGAACTATTGAGGTAATTCAAAAAGTTTGGGAATTTAGAAGAGCAACCAAATCACCAATTTGTTTTACACTGGACGCAGGTGCTAATGTTCATTTATTGTATCCTAAATCAGAATCTAAACGTGTACTAAACTTCGTTAAGGAGCAATTAATTGGTTATTGTGAAAATCAGCAGTATATTTGTGATGAAATTGGCATAGGGCCAAAACTTATAGAAGAAAGCTATGATTAAAGAATCGTTGTATTACGGTAAGATTCTTTTATTTGGAGAATACGGAATAATCCAAGACTCAATGGGATTGTCTATACCATTCAATGACTACAATGGTAAATTTCTATATTCCGAAAAACCTTCCCAAGAAAACACCAAATCCAACAAGCAGCTAAATCTATTTCTACAACATTTATTGAATCTTCGAACAGAGAATTCTCTTCCATGTCATTTAAATCTTGAAAGATTTAAGGATGATATTGAAAACGGCATTCACTTTGATTCATCAATTCCTCAAGGTTTTGGAATCGGAAGTTCTGGGGCAATTGTAGCAGCAGTCTACGATAAATATTGCGAAAAAAATAAAATCTCTTCATCGAAAGAGTTGTCAAATGCAAAAATTCTTGAACTAAAGAAAATATTTGGTCAAATTGAATCTTACTATCACGGAACTAGTTCAGGCCTTGACCCACTTATTTGTTTCCTTAATTTACCTATTCTAATAAAATCAAAAAGCGAACTTGGAACTGTTGGAATCCCTAATTCTAACAATGGAAAAGGTGCTGTGTTTTTACTCAACACAGGTGAAGTAGGCAACACACAACCACTTGTTCAGCATTTTTTAGAACGTTGTAAAGAAGAAGGTTTTAGGAAAATGTTAAAGGAAAAGTTTAAAAAATACAATGATGCTAGTATTAATGCATTTCTAAATAATGAAGGTAAGTCATTACTTAAAAATGTAAAAGCATTGTCAAAGGTTCTTTTCGAACATTTTCAACCTATGATTCCAAAATTATATCGTCAGCTATGGAAAGACGGTATTGAATCCAATGCCTATTATTTAAAATTATGTGGATCTGGTGGTGGAGGGTTTATCCTTGGCTTTACTGAAGACATTGATACTGCTAAAAATAAGTTGTCTGATTATCAACTTGATGTTATCCACAGATTCTAAAACCAATCCTATAAAAAGCCCAGTAGTAAAGCTTCTGGCTCTTCTTTCGATTGTAAGATGGTATAATATTTTACTAATTACAATCAGCCTATACCTTACAGAAATTTTCATATTTAACAAAGACACTAGCCTATTTATTACCATTCAGCACCCAGAGATACACCTTTACACGCTATCTATTGTTTTTCTAACCATGGGGGGGTATTTGATAAATGCTTTTTATGATTTTGAAAAAGACTTAATAAACCATCCAGAAACAACATATTTCGGAAGACTAGTTAGTAAAAAAACTTGTTTAAACACCTATGTTATTTTAACAATATTGGGAATAACACTAGGGGCTCTAATCAGTAAAAAAATATTACTATTTAATTTATTATTAGCCATGGGCTTGTGGTTGTATTCACATAAACTTAGAAAAAAACCACTAACAGGTGAGTTGAGCGCCACCTTTCTAACAATTAGTTGTTTTATTGGGCTGTATGTTTACAATAACCTTGAACCGAATAAAACACTCATCTTATTTGTAACCTACCTTTTCACTATCGATTTAACAAGAGAAATCATCAAAAAAATGGTTTCCCTTAAAGGTGATCTAATTGTTGGAGAAAAAAGTATTCCTATCTTATTTGGAATTAAGTTCACTAAGTACATTATTTTATCTCAGATGATTTTTTCATTATTGGCTATTTTCACATTACTTCCAACTATTATTGAAAAGAATATAGCTTATTACTTTGTTATAGCTGTTTTGATAATTTTATTCAGTATTTTTCTTCTCAATAAATCCAAAAGTCCAAGTCAGTTTGATAAAATAAATACAGCCTATAAACTATTACTACTGCTTGCCATTTTCTCGATTATGCTTTATTGATAAACTATGAAAAAACAACTTCTTATATTATTAATTTTAATTAACGCTTGTAACCAAAAACAAATGAGTAAAAAATCTCTTCCACCAATTTGCGAGAAAAAAAACAAAAACCTAACTATACATGAGAGTGTAAGAATTGACCCCTACTATTGGTTAAATGACAGGGAAAACCCTGAAGTGATTGATTATCTCAATAAAGAAAATGATTACACTGATGATATTTTATCTCATACTAAAGATTTTCAAAACTCACTCTTTAATGAGTTAAAAGGCAGAATAAAGGAAGACGACATTAGTGTCCCCTACACCTACAATGGTTATGAATATTGGAGAAAGTTTTCTAAGGGTGACGAACATGCAGTTCATTTACGAAAACAAATAGGAAGCGACTCCAACGAAATACTATTAGATGGGAATAAACTCGCCAAGGATTATGATTATTTTGATTTGGGGGATTTTGACATTAGTCCTAATAATAAACTCATTGCCTATTCGACAGACACATTATCAAGGAGGATTTATAACATTAAATTCAGAAACCTTATAACTGACGAGTTATTTGAAGAAACAATTGAAAACACAACTGGATCAATGGCATGGGCCAATGACAACAAAACAGTTTTTTACACCAAACAAGATCCTGAAACATTAAGGTCTTTTCAAATATACAAACACACAGTTGGAAGTGACCCTAAAAATGACACCTTAATTTTTGAAGAAAAAGACGATACATTCTATTGCTATGTTTATAAATCAAAATCTGACAAATACATTATTATCAATTCTTCAAGTACTCTTAGTGATGAATACCGAATAATCGATGCTAATAACCCAAACGAAGAACCAAGAATTTTTCAAGAAAGAAAAAGAGGGTTAGAATACAGTATTTTTCATCACAATGATGAATTTTTTATACTAACCAATAAAGATCATGTTAATTTCTCACTAATGCATTGCAATAAAGAGTCAACCAATGCATCAAACTGGAAAACTATAGTCGAGGGTAGTGACGAAGTTCTTCTTGAAGATTTGGAACTCTTTAATAACCATTACGCACTTTCTGAAAGGTCAAATGGGCTAATGAAATTAAAAATAGCTTCATTCTCAAGTGGCGACTTTCATTATATTGAATTTGATGATCCAACATATGTTGTACAGTCAGCAATTAACCCTCAAATGAATACAAATCAATTGAGATTTGGATACAGTTCATTGGTAAATTCTGGTTCAATATATCAATATGATATGGACTCTAAAGAAAAAACATTACTTAAAGAAAAAGAAATAATTGGAGGCTATGATGCAAGTCAATATGAATCAAAAAGATTGTGGACTAAAAGTAGAGACGGTGTAAATATTCCAATGTCAATGGTTTATAAAAAAGGCATTGAAATGAATGGTGAAAACCCACTTTTACTTTACGCATATGGTTCATATGGACACAGCATTGATCCATACTTTAGTCCCAATAGAATTTCCTTACTTAACAGGGGATTTATTTTTGTGATTGCCCACATTAGAGGTGGTGAAGAAATGGGAAGATCATGGTATGAAAATGGTAAACTATTAAAAAAGAAAAATACTTTTAATGACTTCATTGATTGTGGAAAACAACTGATTTTAGAAAAATACACATCCGAAGATCATATGTATGCTGCAGGTGGAAGTGCAGGCGGTTTGCTGATGGGGGCAGTTTTAAATATGGAACCAACACTTTTCAAAGGGATGCTAGCACAAGTACCTTTTGTTGACGTTGTAACCACTATGCTAGATGAAAGTATTCCTTTAACAACAGGCGAATACGATGAATGGGGGAACCCCAACGAAAAAGACTATTATGACTATATGCTTTCATACTCTCCTTACGATAACGTTGAGAAAAAAAATTACACCAATTTGCTTGTTACAACCGGGTTACATGACTCACAAGTACAGTATTGGGAACCTGCCAAGTGGGTCGCCAAATTAAGAGATTACAAAACTGACGACAACATGTTATTGCTACAAACTAATATGAAGGCAGGACATGGTGGGTCAAGTGGTAGGTTTGAATACTTGAAAGAAATAGCTTTAGAGTATGCATTCATCATGAACCTTGATGGACTATCTGAATAGTAATTTAAGAATATTATTCATCACCTCTTCAGGAGATTTATCATTGGTATTTACAACATGACTGGCTTTGTTATAATAAACATCTCTTTTAGCTATTAGAGATGAAATGTCTCCTTGCTTATAACTAAACAATGGCCTATTGAGTTGTGTCGAAACCCTTTGAACAATTGAAGTTTCATTGGCTTTCAAGTAGATTGTTGAACCTAACTCATTTAATTTAATCCAGTTCTCATTAAAGACAGGTAACCCTCCCCCAGTTGATATAACTGTATTTTGTTGAGGTAAAACAGAAAGAATATCACGTTCAAATTCTCTAAAGAGAGATTCACCTTTTTTTTCAAAAATTTCATCAATTGATAAGTTCTGTTGCTTTTCAATCAACTGATCAGTATCAATAAAAGAACAATTTAAATAAGAAGAAAGAAGATTACCAATAGTTGTTTTACCACTCCCCATCATTCCAATAAGAATAATATTTGTTGATAAACTATGCTTTTTCAATAGGATTATTTAGCATTTTTAGATAATTAACAATTTGAAGAATGTATTCATTGTAATCGTTAATATCTATGTCAATCATCATATCATAATAACTTTCATTTGACAAAGAGTAATTACCAACTTTAAAAGAAGATTTGGAGTAATGCAAAATAAACCTAAGAGGCACAACATCAATTTTTGATAAGTCTAACAAAATATCAAACTCTTCATTTATAAAATTTCTAACACCCGTATTATTAGGGAAACCAAATAAATTCAAATCCTTAAGTTTAAAATAATCAAAGCCCCATTTGCTTTTCAGATAAAAAGGATCTTCTTTAAAAGGAAAAAACGCAAGAACTTTCACTTCAGCAATAGAAAATTCTTTCCTTAAAAAATCAATAAGATTTAAAACTTTTTTGTATTCGTCTTTATCGTTGACTAAGCAAACAATACCCAAAGATTTAGCATTAAAAATATTGCACGACTTGATTTGTCTTTTAGTAGATTTTTTTAAAAGACGACTTAAGACTTTTCTGCCAATAAACTTTTTTACTCCATACAGAGAATACATAATGTGAGTTTATGAACATAAATTTAAAAAAGTTCAAAATTGAATCTCACTTTGTGAGGAAGGGTTTTCCTCCACTGAATGTTGATTAAGTATAATATTATTTAAAAAATAATCTTCAGTAACTAACTGAACACCAAGTTTTTTAGCTTTATTTAATTTTGAAGGACCCATGTTTTCTCCACAAACTATCATATCAGTTGCTGAAGAAACTGAACTAATATTTTTACCCCCATTAAGCTCTATTAAACGCTTAATTTCATCTCTTGAAACAGTAATAAATTTACCAGAAACAACAATCTTTTTATCCTTTAATAAATCTGTTGAAGATTCATCGTTAGTTTGACTTTTTTGAAAATTTAAGCCAAACTCAACCAATCTATCAATTAGCCTGTTATTTTCTGGAAAACTAAAATATTCCAATATTGATTCAGCAATTTTATCTCCAATCTCATCAACATTAACCAAAGACTCAAAATCAGCTCTCCTTAAAGATTCTATATTTTCATAATGGTTGGCTAATTTTTTTGCAACCGTTTCACCTACATATCTTATGCCTAATGCAAAAAGAAGTTTGTGAAAAGGAACATCTTTAGATGATTCAATTCCATTTACAATATTTTCAGCTGATTTCTCAGCCATTCTATCCAATGGAAGAATATCTTCTTTTTTAAGAACATATAAATCTGCCACGTTGGTTATAAGGTTAGAACTTACCAAAAGATCAACTGTTTCTTCACCAACACCGTCTATGTTCATTTGTTTTCTACCAACAAAATGTGAAATCTTACCTTTAATTTGTGGTGGACAACTACTACTATTAACACAATAATGCTGAGCTTCACCATCAATTCTAATCAAATCAGATTCACATTCCGGACATTTAGAAATATATTTCAATGGCACTTGATTATTATTTCTTTTTGAAAAATCGACTGCAATTATTTTAGGAATTATCTCACCACCCTTTTCAACAAAAACTGTATCTCCAATTCTCAAGTCTAGTTTCTGAATTTGATCGGCATTATGAACACTTGCTCTTCTAACAATTGAACCGCTAATTTCAACAGGCTCAAGGTCTGCAACTGGTGTAATTGCCCCAGTCCTACCAACTTGATAAAAAACGTCCTTAACTAAAGTAGAAACCTGTTCAGCCTTGTATTTGTAAGCAATTGCCCACCTAGGAGATTTAGCTGTATTGCCAATTACCTTCTGTAATGAAAGCTCATTAACTTTTATAACTACTCCATCAATATCAAATGGAAGATTAATTCTAGCAGATTCCCAAAAATTAATGAAGCTAATTACTTCATCGATAGATGATGCAGATTTTACATAATTTTTATCAAAAAATGGAGTCTTAAAACCCCATGACTTTAACATATCGTACTGTTCAAAAGCTGAGTTTGTAATCTTATCATCTAAATAAAGAGCATATAAGAAGCAGTCTAATTTCCGCTTGGCAACTTCTGAAGAATCTTGCAATTTCAAAGTGCCAGATGCTGTATTTCGGGGATTAGCAAATAATTGTTCCCCATTCGCCAAACGTTCTTTATTTAACAACTCAAATGCTGGTCTAGGAAAAATAATTTCACCTCTTACTTCAAGTTTGTTGGGGAAATCACCGATTAGCTTTAAAGGTATTGAAGAAATTGTTCTAACATTCGAAGTAACATCCTCACCACTTACGCCATCCCCTCTTGTAATTGCCCTTAATAACTGACCATTTTCATAAACAATACTGATAGCAACACCATCATACTTTAGTTCACATAAATAGGTGAAAGAATGGTCAATTAACTTGATAACTCTATTGTCAAAATCAATTATATCATCTTTTGAATAACTATTTGAAAGTGACAACATTGGATAGCTATGTTTCACTGAATTAAAAGATTTTGTAATGTCTCCCCCTACTCTTTTAGATGGTGAATTAGGGTCTGAAAACTCAGGATATTTTTCTTCAAGAGTTTCTAATTCTTTCATTAGATTGTCAAATTCAAAATCTGACACCAAAGATTGGTTAAGGATATAATAACTGTGATTATACCTATGCAATGAATCCCTTAACTCTTTTATCTTTTTAAAACTCATAAATTACTTCGAAGCTTTTACTATTCTATTTTTCCCTTGTAAGTCTTTAAAAAGTGAAATATTTGAATAATCTAAATCAGTTAATAAATTTACAACTTGATCACCAAAATTCTCATGAATTTCAAAATAAATTTTCCCATTTTCATTTAAAATTCTTCTTCCAACATTGGCAATTTGATTGTAAAATAATAAAGGCGCATCATCTTCGACAAAAAGTGCAGAATGAGGTTCATAGTCAACAACATTTGAATTCATTGTGTTTATTTCTTTTTTAGGAATATAAGGTGGGTTACTTACTAGTACATCAACCATATGGTCCCCAAAAGAAGAATTAAATACATCTTCTTCTTTAAAAACAACATTAAGATTTAGCATTTTAGCATTTTCTTTTGCAATTGCAATTGCAGAAGCAGAAATATCAATTCCAGAACATTGTAAATCAGGGCACTTTTTCTTAATAGCTAAAGGAATGCAACCAGAACCAGTACCGACATCCAATAAAGAAATAGAAGAAACATCTAACTCATTCACTATTTTATAAACAAGTTCTTCTGTTTCGGGCCTAGGTATCATTACATCTTTATTGACCTTAATATCCAAATCATAAAAATATACAAAACCTAAAATATGCTGAATAGGGACATTGATTTTCAATTGAGAAATCACTTCATCTAAAAAAACCAAAAATTCACTACTGGGTATTTTATTTCTATTTAAAGCAAAATCAATTCTTTTCCATTTTAATTGTTTATGAAGAATCAAAAAGAAAAAGTTATCTATCTCATTAGATGGGTATACACCTTTTAATGATTTAGAAAAGTCATTTTTTGCAGCACTGTATGAGTTTATATTCACACTATAAATAAATGTAAAATAATCGTTAAAAACGAATCTTTTTACAATGCGTGCATATGATAAAAAAATTTATTAAATTTGAATGAACCCAATAAAACCCTTAAATGAGTATCAAAGGAGGAGAATTTTTGACTAAAAAAACATTACCATCCAATGTATTTATTCCTGAAGAATGGAATGAAGAACAAAAGATGTTAGTAGAAATGATACATGATTTTCTAAAAAAAGAAATTCACACTTTGCCTGAAGAATTAGACGCATCAAAAGACCTGGATTATGTAGCTGGACTCATTGACAAAAGTGCGGAGTTAGGGCTTTGCGGATTAGCCATTGAAGAAAAATATGGAGGCACTGATTTAGACTTTAACACTGGTCTACTTTTTACAGAAGCTTTGGCCCCAGGGTTTTCTTTCGCAACCACAATAGGGGCTCACGTTTCAATAGGGTCTCTACCGATAGTATATTACGGAACTGAAGAACAAAAGAAAAAATACTTACCCAAAATAGCCAATGCTGAATACAAAGCCGCTTATGCACTTACAGAACCAGGTGCAGGATCTGACGCAAACTCTGGTAAAACAAAAGCAACTTTTAGTAAAGATGAAAAATCGTATTTGATCAATGGACAAAAAATGTGGATTACAAATGCAGGTTTTGCATATATTTTTATTGTATTTGCTAAGATTGAAGACGATAAAGATCTATCAGCATTTATTGTTGAGAAAGGCTTTGGAGGAATAACTCTTGGGGATGAAGAAAAAAAACTAGGAATTAAGGGCTCATCAACAAGACAAGTATTTTTCAATGATTGCCCTGTTCCATTAGAAAATCTTCTAGGAAAAAGGCAAGAAGGTTTTAAGATTGCCCTAAACATATTAAACTCTGGTAGAATAAAACTTGCCGCAGGATCAATTGGGGGAATTAAATTCGCCTTAAACAAGAGTATTACTTACGCGAATGAAAGAATACAATTCAACAAAAGCATTAGTGAATTTAGTGCAATTCAGCACAAAATTGGAGAAATGGTAAGGTTAATCTTCGCTTCCGAATCTGCAATTTACAGAACAGGCAAAAACATAGATGAAAAAGAAGAAGAATTAAAAAAATTAAACCTTCCAAAAAACGAAATTAAACTAAAGGCATTAAGGGAGTTTGCAATAGAGTGTGCTCTATTAAAAGTTTACAGTACTGAAGCACTTGCTTACGGAGTAGACGAAACCCTTCAAATTTATGGTGGAATGGGATATAGTGCAGAAGCTGGTGTTGAAATGGGATATAGAGATGCTAGGATAACGAGAATATATGAGGGAACTAATGAAATAAATAGAATGCTATCTTTCGCTGAGCTAATGAAAAGAGCATTTAAAACCAAAGAAGTAAATCTACAAAAGGCAGGTAAAGCTATACCTAAAGTAATTTTTAAAAGATCACTACCTTTTCAAAAACTAACAACATTAAAGGTCATTGAAAATTTTAAAATGTTATTTCTTGTTTTATCAAGTTATACAGGAAAAGCATTTGGAATGAAACTAGCTGATGAACAAGAAATTGTAATGGATCTTGCTGACATTATGGGCGAGGCATACATTGCTGAATCAGTTTATCTAAGGGTTGAAAAACTTAAAGAAAAAAATGTTCCTCAAAACGAAATTGACATTAAAGAGAGTATATTAAATCTTCAACTCTACGATGCTAATCAGAAAATCATACAAAAAGCAAATACTATAATAGATAGTCTTCCAAACACAAAAAACAGATCATTAAGATTTATTGTTAAAAGACTTACTCCTCAATTAGCAATTAACCCAACAGAAACAAGAAGAAACCTTGCAAAACATGTTATCGAAAACGGAGAATACACATGGTAATCAAATGCCCCTTTTAAGCTCATCGACAACAGAGGGTATGGTATTAATTACCTTAAAAAAAGCATTTAAATCTTCTTCTGATAATTTAGTCTTAATGGCATCCTCAAACGAAAAAAGTCTTTTAGCTGCAATGTCTCTCATTGCTAAACCATGATCGGTCAAACAAATAAAAACCTTTCTTTTATCATTTTTATCTCTTTTTTTATAAATAGCCCCTTTTTTTTCAAGAGACTTTAATATTCGTGACAAACTATTTGGCTCCATATTCATTCTAGGAGCAATTTTAGTAACAGGGGTACCAAAAGTTTCATTAATGGTTAATAACACAAATGCCATTGAAAGTGTCACCCCCTTACTGTTGGCTTGATCGTTGTACATCTTATAAAGCTCAAGCCAAGAAGACCTGATTTTGTTTACAACAACTTTCTCAGCTATTTTTTCATAATTATCCATTAACCTCAAATATTAAAAATATAATTCACACTGCATTGTATAATTTAAAAAAATAATAGTTTGTTAAATTTTTTCTTCTAAAGATTATTATAAATAAGTTAAAATTATTTACTTTACAATGCATGCATAGATTAATAATGCCAAATAACAAAATATTTACTATAAAATGAAAGAAAAAATAGTGTTAATAGATGGCTGTAGAACACCATTCTTAAAATCCGAAACTGACTTTCTTAATACAATGACTTATGAACTAGGTCAACTAGCAATTAAAGGACTATTAACCAAAACAGGAATTGATCCAAAAATAATTGATAGTGTTGTTATGGGATGTGTAATATCAACCCTAAAAACAAGTAACCTAGCTAGAGAAGCTGCACTTACCGCAGGAATACCTTACACAACACCATGCCACACAGTTACTCAAGCATGTATTTCAGCAAACAGAGCTATTGTTGCTGCAATAGGAGAAATCAATTCAGGTCACGCTGAAATTGTAATTGCAGGAGGAGCAGATAGTGCATCAGAAACACCCATTGGTTACAAAAAGTCAATGAGAACTAAACTCATGAAAGCCAATAAAATAAAATCATTTGGCGATACTCTAAAATTTGTAAGCAAATTAAGACTAAAGGACTTTCTTCCTGAAACTCCATCCATTACAGAGTTTACGACCAATAAAACAATGGGACAAGATTGTGACATTATGGTTGCAAAACATGGTATTTCAAGAACGGAACAAGATAAACTTGCAATTGTTTCGCATGATTTAGCAGAAAAAGCTTGGGAAGATGGACACCATAATAAAGAAGTAATCCCTGTTCAAATACCACCAAAATTCAAGTTTATTCAAAAAGACAATGGCATTAGACCTGGCTCTAAAATTGAAAAACTAGCAAAACTAAGGCCTGTTTTTGATAAAAAGCACGGAACACTTAATGCTGCCAACTCATCATTTTTAACAGATGGAAGTGCAGTTGTTTTATTGATGACTGAAAGCAAAGCAAAAGAACTAGGCTTTACTCCAAAAGCAGAAATCATTGACTATAGTTTTACAGGACAAAGACTTGAAGACGAACTATTATTAGGCCCAGCATTTGCAATGTCTAAAGCTCTTGACAATGCAAATCTAAAATTAGAAGAAATGGATGTTTTTGAAATACACGAGGCCTTTGCTGGTCAGGTATTGGCAAATATCAAATGCCTAGACGACAAAGACTTTTGTAAAGAAAGACTAAACAAAGATAAAACAGTTGGTAAAATAGAAATGAATAAAGTAAATCAATGGGGAGGTTCACTTTCTATTGGTCACCCATTTGGAGCTACTGGAGCTAGACTACTAAATACAGCAGCAAATAGACTTCACGAAGAAGGTGGGAAATACGCCATATTATCAGCATGTGCAGCAGGCGCACACGGTCATGCAATGATTATTAAAAAATATGAAAACTAATGAATAACGATTTTTTTAGACTAGAAGTTAAAAACGGAATTGCAACAATCTGGATTGATTCCAAAAAAGATAAAATGAATATTGTTTCACCCACGCTCATGGGAGATTTTGATCAAATATTCAATGAAATTGCTTCTAACAACGACATTAAAGGTGCTATTTTAATTAGTGCTAAAAAAGATTTTATCGCTGGAGCTGACATAAAATCATTCACTGGTGAAAAAGTTGGCGATTTTCAACCTACAAGCAGGCAAGGACATAAAATGCTTGATCAAATTCAGTACAGTAAAAAACCTATTATTTCTGCTATAAATGGAACTTGTTATGGTCTTGGAACTGAAATATCTTTAGCTTGTCATGGAAGAATATGCTCAGATGACCCAAGAACAAAAATCGCATTACCGGAAGTTAAACTCGGGCTTCTACCAGGAGCAGGTGGGACCCAAAGACTACCAAGACTTGTTGGCCTTCAAAAGTCGCTTGACATAATGTTAACTGGAAAAAACATATTTCCTTATCCAGCAAAAAAAATGGGATTAGTTGATGAAGTTGTGGATAAAAGTAAAATTCACAGGGCAGCTGAGGCTATGATTAATAAAATTATAAGTAAAGGTCCAATCCAACGTAAAGTCAAAAAATCTCTTGTCAATAAAATTTTGGACCATTCTTCTATAGGAAGGTCAGTAGTTTATTCTCAAGCACGAAAAAAAGTATTACAACAAACTAAAGGCAATTACCCTGCGCCAATTGAAATCATAAACTGTGTTGAGACTGGTCTAAAAAAAGGGCTAAAAGCCGGTTACGAAAAGGAAGTACTTCAATTTGAACAATTAATGATTTCAGATGTTTCGAAAGCATTACGTAACATCTTTTTCACAATGACAGACAAGAAGAAGAACCCATATTCAACCGAACCTAGAAATACTGATCGATTTGCAGTTTTAGGAGCTGGATTTATGGGAGCAGGAATAACTGATGTATCCATTAATAAAGGTATGGATGTAATTTTAAAAGACCTCAACGAAGAGGTAGTAAGCAACGCAAAAAAGAATATCTGGAAAAATATTTTTAAAAAAGTAAAAAGAAAACAAATTAAAGAAACTCAAGCAAAATCAGTTATTCAAAAAGCAATAGGACAAACAAGCTTTGACGGATTCCAAAACGTTAACATTGTAATTGAGGCCATTGTTGAAAACATGGAAGTAAAGAAAAATGTAATCAAGCAATTAGAAGGTGTATGTAAAGACGACTTTATATTTGCTTCAAACACCTCTTCACTTCCACTAACTGAAATGTCTGAAGCTGCTAAAAAACCAGAAAACGTTATAGGAATGCATTACTTCTCACCTGTTCCTAAAATGCCTCTTCTGGAAATAATAAAGACAGCAAAAACATCAGAAGAAACACTTTCAACTTGTTATGATTTAGGTATTAAACAAGGCAAAACATGTATAGTAGTAAATGATATGCCTGGCTTTTATGTAAATAGAATTTTGTGTCCCTACTTAATAGAAGCATTATTAATGATTGAAGAAGGGGTTTCAATTGAGGACATTGATGGAGCTATAACTAAACTTGGAATGCCAATTGGACCAATTACCTTATTGGATGAAGTAGGCATTGATGTTGGAGCTCATGTAATGAGTGGAAATATGGCTGATCTACTAAAGGGTAGAGATGGTTTTAAAATCAACCATTCCATGCCTAAAATGTTTGAAGCTGGTCTTCATGGTAGAAAATCAAAAAAAGGTTTTTACAACTACAGTGAGAAAAAAGGAAGACTTAAAAAAAGTTCGCCTAATCAAGATGTTTACAATTATTTTGGAAATCCAAAATCAA
>JBELEU010000005.1:0-33063 GCA_042093455.1 Crocinitomicaceae bacterium
CAACTTACCATTAAAGGGATTGGTTTATATTCAACTTAGTGAAAAGATGCACATATCATCCTCTGCTGGTTTGAGTATTGATTTCTACGCATCAGATGTGTCAACTATGGGAAGAGAGGGCTTAATTGCTCACTATTCAGAAAGAGCAAGGTGGATAAATGCATCCATAATTTCTGGACTTGGTTTTGAATGGAGAGATGATGATAAAGGGATTTTTTGTGTTGGAGCTGGTGTAAATATTCCGGTATCTACAATTGCGGTAACCTACCTGTGGTATAATTATAACTTAACACAGAATGGAACGAATTATGAGACAAAATTTAGCCCTGAATTCATTAAAGGAAATTTCTTAAGTCTAGACTTAAAGTATTTTCTACCTGTTGGTAAAAAATAAATTATTTGATCTTTCTAGTTACTTCTACTTCTTGGTATGCTTCTACGACATCCCCCACTTTTATATCATTGAATTTATCGATGTTTAATCCACATTCATATCCATGCTGAACCTCTTTTACATCGTCTTTAAATCTCTTTAAAGATCCTAATGCACCTGTATAAACTACAATTCCATCTCTAATTATTCTAACACTATGGTTTCTGTTTATTTTACCCTCAGTAACATAACAACCAGCAATTGTTCCAACTTTTGTGATTTTAAATGTTTCTCTTATTTCAGCAGTAGCTACAATTTCTTCTTTCATTTCAGGAGAAAGCATTCCTTCCATAGCTTCTTTAACCTCTTCGATAGCTTTGTATATAACAGAATATAATCGAATATCAATTTCTTCTTTTTCTGCTAATTTTCTAGCACTTGCAGATGGTCGTACTTGAAAACCTAGAACAATGGCATCAGAAGCGGAAGCTAGCAAAATATCAGATTCAGATATTTGGCCAACTGCTTTGTGTATAATGTTAATTTGAATAGACTCCTGAGAAAGTTTCAATAACGAATCAGAAAGAGCTTCAATAGATCCATCAACATCTCCTTTAACAATAACATTTAATTCTTGGAAGTCTCCTAAAGCAATTCTTCTTCCAATCTCATCTAATGTAATGTGTTTAGTTGTTCTTAAACCTTGTTCTCTTTGCAATTGTTGACGCTTAAGAGCAATTTGTTTTATTTCTTTTTCGTCATTCATGATGTTAAAAACATCACCAGCACTTGACGCCCCATTCATACCTAGAATCGAAACAGGTTTTGAAGGTCCAGCCTCTTGAACAACTCTTCCGTGTTCATCATGCATTGCTTTAATTTTACCAAATTCTGTTCCAGCAATTAAAGAGTCACCCACTTTCATGGTTCCATATTGAACTAGTAATGTAGTTACATAACCTCTACCTTTATCTAGAGAAGCTTCAATTACGGTTCCTTTTGCATTAGTAGTTGGATCAGCTTTAAGTTCTAGTAATTCAGACTCAAGTAATACTTTTTCTAATAAATCCTCAATACCAGTTCCAGCTTTGGCAGAAATTTCTTGACATTGATATTTACCTCCCCAATCTTCAACAAGAATATTCATTGCTGATAATTCTTCCTTAATCTTATCAGGATTAGCTGTATCTCTATCACATTTATTCAATGCAAATACCATAGGAACACCAGCTGCTTGAGCATGATTAATTGCTTCCTTAGTTTGAGGCATTACACGATCGTCTGCTGCAATGATAATAATGGCAACATCTGTGACTTGAGCTCCCCTAGCACGCATTGCGGTAAATGCTTCGTGACCTGGTGTATCTAAAAATGTAATTGTTTTTTTATTGTGACTTACTGAATATGCTCCGATATGTTGTGTAATTCCTCCAGCTTCACCAGATGTGACATCTGCCTTTCTAATGAAATCTAGTAACGATGTTTTACCGTGATCGACATGCCCCATTACAGTAACAATAGGAGGTCTATCTTGCATCATTTCAGGATTCTGAGAATCTTCAATTACAGACGCACTTACATCAGCACTAACAAATTCAACTTCAAATCCATATTCCTCAGCAACCATTGTTAAAGTTTCCGCATCTAAACGCTGATTGATTGAAGCAAAAATACCAATAGACATCAGTGTTCCAATTACTTCAGTAGGGGTTTTAGCCATCATTGTAGCCAGCTCAGAAACAGTAACGAACTCTGTTAATTTCAGAATACTTTTTTCATGTTCAGAGATCAACTCTTCAATTTCCATTTTGTCAGAAACTGCTTGTCTTTTTTCTCTTCTGAATTTGGATGATTTTGATTTTCCCTTACTACTCAAACGAGCTAGAGTGTCTCTAATCTCTTTTTGAATTTCTTCAGATGAAACCTCAGTTTTTTGTACAGTTTTCTTTGGCTTTCTAAGTTCTTGAGATGCTCTTTTACCTGCTTTTTCAACGTTTACTTTCTTGATTCGTTTACGTTTTCTCTTGTTAGGATCATCCGTTTTATCAGCAGGTTTTGATTTAGGTTTAGAAACAGGCAATACTATCTTTCCCAAAACTTTTGGTCCAGTTAATTTCTTAGCTTCTGCTTTGATAACTTTTAAAGGATCATCAACTTCTTTACTAGATTCTTCTTTGGAAGCAGATTCAATTGTTTCTTCTTTTACAACTTTATCAACCTTTTTTTCTTCTACAACTGGTTCAACCTTTTCATCTTTTGCAACTGGCTCAACTTTTTCTTCTTTTGGTTCTTCCTTAACTTCTTTCTTTTTAGGAGAAAGATCAATTGATCCAACAACAGATGGTCCTGTTAGTTTAGTTGATTCCGCCTTAATTGTTACAGGTTCAGCTTTCACTGGTTCTTCCTTCTTGATAGAAATCACCTTTCTTTCTTCTTGCTCCATGCGAACTTGATCTGCTTTTTCTCTTTGAAATTTTTCTTTTTGAAATTCTTCAAGCAGTATCATGTATAGCTCTTCATCAATTTTTGTATTTGGATTAGAGCTGACCTCTTTACCTTCGTTGTTTAAAAAGTCAACGATGGTTGAAATCCCAACATTCAATTCTCTTGCTACCTTACTTAACCTTTTGACTGCGGCCATAAAAATTTATTTCTTTAAATTATAACTGTTTTATTGTTCAAATTCTGACTTAAGAACATTTAAAATTTCAGTGATTGTTTCTTCTTCTAAATCTGTTCTCTTAACTAAATCTGAACCTCCTATTTCTAGAACACTTTTTGCTGTATCACAACCAATAGCTTTAAGCTCATCGATAATCCAGCTGTCAATTTCATCTCCGAATTCATCTAAATCAACATCGTCAATGTCTTCAGACCCTTCTCTATATACATCGATTTCATAACCAGTTAACTTTGAAGCTAATTTAATATTATGCCCCCCTTTTCCGATAGCTAATGATACTTGATCTGGTTTTAAGAAAACCTCAGCTCTGTTGTCTTCGTCTTTGATGTCCATATTTGTAATCTTTGCTGGACTTAACGAACGTTGAATCAACAACTGTGTATTATTAGTCCAATTGATTACATCAATGTTTTCATTTCTTAATTCTCTTACAATTCCATGAATTCTAGAGCCTTTCATTCCAACACAAGCACCTACAGGATCAATTCTGTCATCATAAGACTCTACAGCAACTTTAGCTCTCTCTCCTGGCTCTCTAACAATTTTTTTAATGGTTATTAAACCATCAAAAACTTCAGGAACTTCTAATTCAAACAACCTTGCTAAAAATTCTGGTGCTGTTCTTGATAGAATAATTACAGGATTATTATTTCTTAAATCTACTTTTGCTACAACAGCTCTTGTAGTATCCCCTTTTCTAAAGTAATCTGATGGTATTTGTTCAGATTTTGGAAGGATAAGTTCATTCCCATCATCATCTAAAATTAAAATTTCTCTTTTCCAGATTTGGTAAACTTCACCAGTGATGATATCACCAACTCTTTCTTTGTATTTTTGATAAATACCATCTTTTTCAAGCTCCATTACTTTTGCAGCTAGATTTTGTCTTAGTGATAAAATATTTCTTCTTCCAAAATCTTCTACTTTAATTTCTTGAGAAACTTCTTCACCAATTTCAAAGTCTGGTTCAATCTTTAATGCCTCAGAATATTTTATTTGAGTTCCTTCGTCTTCAAAATCTTCATCTTTAACTATCTCTCTACTTAACCAAATTTCTAAATCACCCTTATCAGGGTTAATAATAACATCAACATTCTCATCTGATCCATATTTTCTTTTTAAAGTAGATCTAAAAACATCTTCAACAATTCTCATCATTGTTACCCTGTCAATGTTTTTCATTTCTTTGAACTCAGAGAATGAGTCTATTAATTCTATTGCATTCATTATATTATATTTAAAAGGATATTACTAATCTAGTTTCTTTGATTTCATTCATCTTTATGTTATGAATTGTTTCAATCATTTCTTTTTTCTTAGTGGTTTTATTTTTTATAGTATCTATTTGCTTTAGTTCAACTTCTTCAGAAGAAACCTTTGTTAGCTCACCTTTTAAAGACAAACTTTTTGTGACTAACTCAACTGTTTTTCCAATATTTTTTAAGTATTGTTCATGAACCATGAAAGGTTGATCTAAACCTGGGGATGATACCTTTAATTCAAAATCTTGTGCTTCTCTATCTAAATTATGTTCAATGTTTCTACTAACACTTATACAATCTTTAATTGAAACACCATGATTCAAATTATCCATTTTGACAAAAATTACATTTTTAGTGCTTACAGAAACATCCACTAGATAACATCCATTATCTAATTCATCAATTCTTTCCTGAGCTAATTCTATTATGCGTTTTTTTTGTATCATTTTCTTGTAAAAAAAGAGGGGACTTTCGTCCCCTCTTTCTAAATTTCTATTTTCTACACTGCGAATATAATCATTTTTAATGAAGAAATTAAAACATAACGTAAAAAAATTATGCTCCAATCTACTTTCTTTATCTGAAAATGACAGAAAAAGACAAAATACACCTCTATGCACTTTCGAAAATTAAAGGACTTGGCATTAGGAATTTAAATAGATTGTTAGATCGGTATTTGAATCCTGAAAAGCTTTATCATAATTTTCCATTGCATGAAATTACTTCAGACAAGAAAAAATTTGAAATTGAAAATCAATTGAAATCTAACAAGAAAGTAGATCAAGCAAAGAAAATAATTAAACTATGTGATGAAAATAACATTTCAATTTTGGGTCAAAATGATAGAAATTACCCAACATTACTCAAAGAATGTATAGATGCTCCAGCCCTTTTATATACCAAAGGAAATTTTAGTCTTAATGAAAAAAAATTGATTTCAGTTGTAGGCACTAGAAATATAACAAATTATGGAAAAAACTTTTGCAAAGAGCTTGCCTTTAAACTAAGAGATTATAGCATAGGCATTGTAAGTGGGCTTGCATATGGCATAGACTTTGAAATTCACAAAAACAGCCTTAATTCCAATATAACTAATGTAGGTGTACTAGGTAGTGGTATAAAAAACATATATCCTACTGAACACTCTAAGATTTCTCAACGAATAATGGGAAATGGGTTGTTAATTTCAGAAAACGAACCATATACTCCTCCTATTTCATACAATTTCCCTAAAAGGAATAGAATAATTGCAGGAATATCTTGCACAACAATAATCGTTGAATCACCAGCAAAAGGAGGGGCCATAATAACTGCAAAACTAGCAAATGACTACAATAGAGATGTTTATGCAGTACCTGGAAATATTACACAACAATTCTCAAAAGGATGCAATGAATTAATTAAAAATAACCAGGCAATTTTACTTAATGACCCTGAAGAATTAATTGAGTTATTAGGATTAAAAAAAAACAAAGAAAAACCTTTAGCGGTTAAAAGTGTAAAAATTACCAACTTCAAAAGTGAAAATGAAAAAAAACTATATCAGTTAATAATGAAAGAAAAAGAAATATCAATTGACAAAATTCAACAACATACTCAGCTAACTTTTTTAGATTTAAATACGCTTTTATTTAATTTAGAGCTAAATGATCATATCAAACAATATCCTGGAAAAATATATACTTTATAGTATAAGTAATTAGAGTATATGTTACTTTTAAAGCAATGAATGTTTCGTCCTTTATTGCTAAAAGATATTTATTCGCTAAAAAGTCTAGAAGTATTATAAATGTTATCTCGTTTATTTCATTTTTTGGCTTGCTAATTAGCTCTGCTGCACTGGTGATTATTTTAAGTGGGTTTAATGGAATTCAGTTTTTTGTTGAAGAAATGTACGGAAATTACTCAGCAGACCTTTTTATAACCCCTTCAAATGGAAAATCAATTGAAAAAACACACAGCATTTACAATGAACTTAATACTAATAAGGATATTAGTTCATTTACAAAAGTCATTGAAGAAACAGTATTGATTAAAAAAGACACAAGGTGGATAACAGCAAAAATAAAAGGAGTTGATACAAGCTTTTACAACCCATCTTATTTTAGTAGCTGTTTAACAGAGGGCAATGGAGAGTTGTATTTCAACGGTTACCCTATGGTCGTATTGGGCTATGGGCTCCAAGATCAACTGCAAGTATCTAGTAATCCAAGATATTTGAATCAAATAAATATTTACGGTCTCTCAAGAAAGAAGAAATTATCTCTACAAAGCAACAATGCATTTGACTCAAAAAAAGCTCAAATCTCAGGAGTTTTCTCCATCAATCCTGAACTAGACAACAGTACACTCTTTGCTCCTTATGGTTTTGTAAATCGTCTGTTTGAATACGACAAAGAAGCAACTTCAATTGAAATAAATACTTTATCAGCAGACAAATTAAAAAACTACCTTCAAAACAACTATTCGAAAGATTTAAAAATTGAAACTCATGAAGAGAAAAATGCCTTAATATATGCCACAAATAATAGTGAAAAATGGATGGTGCTTTGCATACTACTCTTTATTTTGCTTTTATCTTCTTTTAACACAATGGCTTCAATTACAATGCTAATAATTGATAAAAAACAAGATATAAAATCACTCATAGCGATGGGGTCAAAATACACCACAATAAGAAATATATTTTTTAAAGAAGGCCTATTTATTTGTCTTTCAGGAAGTTTTGTAGGAATGATAATTGGAGTAATTGTATGCTCCATTCAAAACCATTTTCATATCATTCAATTAAATGAAGCTGTGATTGACTATTGGCCTGTTTTAATAAAAATGAAAGATCTTATTTTAATATTAGTAATATTATTAATTACAGGAACTTTTGCATCTTTTGTGCCAGCTCAACTATTAATGAAACGATTAATTAAAAGAGATTTATAACTCCATTGACTAATTATCAGAACTTAAAACTATCAATTGAATTTTTACAATTTTAAATTCAGTTACTTCTGAAATTACAAACTTAAATCCTTTAATTATAAAAGTTTCTCCTTTTTTGGGAATAGATTCGGAATAGTGAATTACTAATCCCCCCAATGTCTCATAATCTTCTGCCTCAGGAAGATCTAGCCTATATTTTTCATTAATAAAGTCAATTTCTAATCTGGATGAAAAAATAAATTCTACATCACTAATTTGTTGATGAATTAGGTCTTCGTGATCATGCTCATCATCGATTTCTCCAAAAATCTCCTCAATTACATCTTCCATTGTAACCATTCCTGATGTTCCTCCAAATTCATCTACAACAATAGCTAAACTTCTTTTAGTAGTAATAAATTCCTCTAAAATTTTATTAGCATTTATTGACTCTGGAATAATATTAACGGGCAATAAAATAGATTTAATATGCTCAGGATGTTTGAATAACTCAATGCTGTGCACATATCCAATGATATGATCAATTGAATCCTTGTAAATTAAAATTTTTGACAACCCTGTTTCTGTAAATTTCTGTCTTAGCTCACTAATACTATCCTCAATTTCAAGTGCTATAATTTCATTTCTAGGAACCATACAATCTCTTGCAATAACTGCAGAAAACCCCAGTGCATTATGAAATATTTTAACATCATGCTCCATTTCTTCATCCACATCCAAGTCGGTTCTAAGTTCTTCTAAGTAGTGATCTAAATCAATTTTTTCAAAGCCAACTTTTTGTTTGGGGTTATGTTTTTTACCAACAAAGTAAAGCATCAATCTAGACAATGAAACAATGCCAGCAGTTGGAATCCACAACAACACATACAGTAATATTAGTGGAACACTGAATAAATTTAAAACACCGTTAGGGTTAATTCTAAAAATAGCTTTGGGTAAAAACTCAGCAAAAACCAAAATGAAAAAAGTAGAAATCAATGTCTGAACAAATAAAACTAATGTTGGAGACAAGCTTCTTGCAACTAACATTGGCTCTATCCACTCAGCCATATATATTGAATAAACAACAAGAGCAATGTTATTTCCCAAAAGCATAGTTCCAATAAACCAAGAGGGCTGATTTGAAAAATATGATAATATTCTACCTTTAACCTCCCCCTTTTTATTGTCAAGTTCTATTTTAATTCTGTTGGCAGAAATAAATGCAATTTCCATTCCTGAGAAAAAAGCAGAAAAAGCCAAAGTTGATACCAATATTAATGCAAGGACAAGCGTCAATTAAAAAAATGTTGATTTAAAACCAATTGAAGTTAATTATTCTTTTCGAATCTTTTTCTTAGACCTCTTCTAATTAAGAAAATACCCCACGCCATTAGAGATAATAAGAAATATGCAGAAACCCCTTGAAACTGATCAACAATCCCAATAATTAAAGCCCCTATTGATGAGATAATCGCGATAACAAGCCAAAATTTTTCTAGCCTACTATTCCATTTTTGAATTTCTTTCATAGTTTATTCTTTAACTTCATAATTTACATGACTATCAGAAATATCTGACATTTTAAAAAATGTGAAATTACTATTTGCTTTTAATTTTCGACCAGAAATTCTACCTTCTTTGTTTGAAAATGTAACTTGATCATTTGAATATATACTATCTTTTCCAAAGTCAAGAGTCAATTCATTTGCAAATAACGTGTCTTCTTGGTAATTTCTAAATTGAACATTTTTTTCTACTAATAGTAATTCATCCTTGGCAAATAACTTCCCATAATCAGCTAATAAAACCGATTCTATATTACTTAATGAATCATAAAATGTTAGATTTAATCCATCAGGACATTCCAAAATAATCTGGTTGTTATTTTCAGAACTTATCAATGTTTGGGCTTCAAGTTTTAATTTGGATTTACCGAAATCAGAAAAATAAAGGATAACTTCTTCAGATCTTTCTGAAGACTCAGCATTTACATCATCAGAGAGTTCTTTGTATTGTTTTACGGGTCTTGCACAACAGATAACTAACAAAAACCCACAAAAAATTAATACTGGGTTAAGTAATTCTCTAAAGTTTATCAATCTCTTGTTTTTAAAGAGATGGTAGCACCCCAATATGGAACTTTTTGATCAGAGCCACTTACAACATCCAACATAATTAAATCACTTTTAGGCAATAACTGTCCTTCCCAAGATGGAATTGACCCAGATGATTTACCACATGACTTGGCAGCAAATTGTAAAGCATAACAGTAAACTGAGCTTCTATCTAGTGCTGATGATGCTACTGTAGAAGCACTTGCAGCTATAATTGTTGCTCTTTTAGCATTTACATCGCATGCATCGTTAAGTTTACCTGCAATATCAAATCCTTTTTTAAAGTTTTTCTTATTGAAGGCAATGTCATATAAGTATTCGTAAGATTTATTTATTAAATCACCATCATCTCCAGCTGTTTCAATTGCTCTATTGAACCTTGACTCTGCTTTTGTATAATTTTTTCTTTTGTGATCAGCTGTTGCAGCATTAAACAAATCCTTAGCAGAAGGCGGGTTATTTGGATCGTTAAGTACTTTATCTAGAAGAGTTAAATATAAAGAAGATTCTGTGCATTTTTTGTCGCTTAATCTTCCAAAAATAGTTCTAGTTAAACTCATATCTTCTGGATTAGCATTGTATTTTGCGGTATAAATTTCTTCAAGTTTATCGCATGATGCACATGGACTAACTTCTTTATCTACAAAAGCTTGTACATTTTTATATTTCTCTACTTTTTTACCGATAGCAATATTGGCATCGCAAACTCCAGATAACAATTCATACAACTCAAGAAACTTATCGCAGTCTATTTTACCCGTTTTGTACATGTACTTTATTGCATACGTAAAATACTTAACATCACTGTAAGATGTAATATCTGGGTCATTAGAAAAAACACCCTCATAGAGCGAATAGGCCAATGAAAAATTCTTTGAAGCATCTAAAGACATGATGAAAGCAGCCTTTTTCATGTCAATTTTATAACATGAACCAAAATTAGCTTCCCACATATCGTATATAGCATAAACAGAATCAATATACAATTGCTTTTCAGGAGATTTCTCTTTTGACTTTTGTTGAGCTATTTTTTTATAAATATAGGTTCCGTTAGCGTATAAGTTCTGCTTGTATTTTGGACAAAAAGATTGTGTTTTAGTCCAGAATTTTGCTGCATCTGTATAGTTTTTTTGCTTTAAGTATTCAGAATATAAAGATAGGTTTTGTCTACAATTTTTTATCTGCGCACTATCAGAACCAAAGTTTGGCTGACTTATTTCAGTACAATCTTGGGCAACATACGAACCCATCATAGTGATTGCTGTAAATATTAATGTTATTACCTTTTTCATTTTGTGTTAATTATTCTTTTTAATCGTATTTTCTTTTTCTAAACCATCTGTCGTATCTGGTATCAGGAGCCATACTAAAACCTAAAGAAAATCTCAAATAATTTTCTTCAATATTATTTTCAATTAAACCTCCAAGCCTACCAACTTCACAACCTAAATTTAACCTAGACAAAGAACGAGAACTCAACATTGGTATTGATATACCAAAATTTATGCCATAATTAATAAGAGCATTATCTTGTACTACAACTTCTGATGTTGCTCTTTTAAATCCAAGACTATAATTAGACTTTGCAAAAATTGATTTATTTGTATTTGCCCAATCAAGAGATGGGGTAATTCTGTAACCTGCTGACCATTGTTCAAATGCCCCAAGAGTAAGATTTGCTTGATTTAAAAACAACTGATTATCATTAAAAGATGTCCAATCAGATGAAACATACTGTACCGCTAAGTCCCAAACGTTTTTATCTTGGACATTCCTTCCAATGCTGATAGAAAAGGTTGTTTTTTCAGGAATGGACACGCTTCCTTCAATATCTTCTTGAAATGACAATGTATCTTTTGGGATTTCCTGTATGTTAAAACTATAGGTATATGAATATGCAAAATAATCATTAATCGTCTTAGCCTTTGATTGCAAGCTATAAGTAACTCCCATTCTTACAAACCACCTGTTGCTGTTAATTGGGTTGCGAAACTGTTGAAAATATTGTATTCCCCCATCAAATAACCAACTGCTTATAGAAGCTTGGTTTTGGATTCTTGAATTGTAAAAGGAGTTATCATTAAACTCTACACTGTTAAGCTGATTTAAGGTTCAAAAAAGATATGAAGCATTAAAGCCTAAAGCAATTCTCATGCTGTCCCCTTTATTAACTACATTGAAACCATTTCCAATAACCAACCTATTTATACTACCATCTCCAGAGTATCTATAACTAACCGAGTCAGAATCAATGGTTGTATTTGCACTAGCATTGTAACCCATTGAACTATAGGGCAATATTCCAAGTACCAATCCCCAATTTTTTTGGATTGGCAATCCAATCAGCATATTGTTTAAACCAACATTTGAAGCAGAAGAAGTATTCTCTTCATTTAAATAATTTGATTTATAAAGTGCCGATTTACCTGAGACTGAAACATCAAAAATGGGATTGTACTTGTAAAATCCAGAATATGAAGCTGGGTTGGCTAAGTTGATGTTTTGCGGATCAGAAAAAGAGCTAGATGCGTTTGACATGCCAAGAAAATGTGTAGATAAAACAGAGTTTAACTCTCCAAGACCATACCTTGAAAAAGGGGATGTATTTAAATCTTGAGCATTGATGCAACTCAAAGATGTTAAAAAGGTGAGTAGAAAGTAAAATCTAAGATACATTGGTTTCAAGTATGTGGTTTAACCCAATTAAGGTTAAATTTTCATGTGCAAAGATGCCATTTTTTTCAATTCCTACAATTGATTGTAAGAATTCTGTGTCTCCTCCAGTCATAAAGATTGTTAATAAAGGATATTTAGATCGATATGTAGCTATGTTATTGATTATTTCCCCCTGGATCCCATTTACAACACCAGAAACTATTGATGAATTCGTGTCCCCTCCAATTAAATTAAGTTTTTTAGATGCTTTATTCAACAATGGTAGTTTTTCAGTAAACGTATTCAATGCTTTGAAACGCATATTTAACCCTGGACTAATTGCGCCACCTAAGTAACAATTATTTGCATTAACAAAGTCATAAGTCAAACATGTTCCTGCATCAATTACTAAAGAATTAGCATTTGGATTTTCAACATATGCACCAACTGCGTTTGCTAATCTATCATTACCAACACTTTCCATTGAGGAATAAGAGGATTCAATTGGTAATTTTAATTTAGAAGACATTGAAATTATAGTTGGGTAATCACAAAGAATATTTTTTTCTAAATCAGCATTTCCTACGTTAGAAACAATTCCTTTTGTATAGTTTAACTTTTTTAATTGCAATAACAATTGATCGTACTCAAAAACTTGCTTAGCAACAATTGCATTGTCTTTAAAAGTAGACAACTTAACATTTGTATTTCCTATGTCTATAACTAAATTCAATACTGATATTCAACAAAAAATCCGGAACAAGTCCGGATTTAATGGTTTAATATTTTAAATTATTTTATTCCGAAATAGTTTCAATAGCTGATGAGTCTTTGATTTCATCCTCTTCAGAAGCTACTAAAACATCTTCCACTCCTTTAGCAAAATTTTGCTTGTCAATATTAGGAAATTCATTAATCACCGCTTCTCCCGTGCTAACACCTTGAATATAACTATCTGTTTTGCTAATGGTGTTCGTATCAACTTTTGTATCTCCTTCTTCTTTAACACAACACTTTTTATCACATTCTTTTTCATTGACTTCTGTCTGAGGAGCAGCAGCAGTTTCTTGCGTATGATTCCCCCCTAATATTGGAGCAATAACTAAACCGATTAGACATGTTAATTTAATTAGAATATTCATTGAAGGGCCTGAAGTATCTTTAAACGGATCACCAACGGTATCACCAGTAACAGCTGCTTTATGCGCTTCAGAACCTTTATAGGTCATCTCACCGTTGATTTCCACACCAGCTTCAAAAGATTTTTTAGCGTTATCCCATGCTCCACCTGCATTGTTTTGGAAAATGGCCCAAAGAACACCACTTACTGTAACACCTGCCATATATCCGCCTAACATCTCAGCAACCAATTGCTTTGCTTCGTGATCTGTTCCATATATACCTAAACCAATTAAAATAATAGCTATTGGAAAACCAATGGTTAATATTCCCGGTAATAACATTTGTTTTAGAGATGCTTTGGTAGAAATATCTACACACTTATCATATTCTGGTTTTCCGGTTCCTTCCATGATTCCTGGAATTTCTTTGAACTGACGTCTTACTTCATAAACCATTTCCATGGCTGCTTTTCCAACTGCGTTCATTGCTAGTGCGGAAAACACAACTGGAATCATTCCACCAACAAAAAGCATTGCTAAAACTGGTGCTTTAAATATATTAATTCCTTCAATTCCCGTAAAGGTTACGTAGGCTGCAAACAAAGCTAGTGAAGTTAATGCTGCAGATGCAATAGCAAAACCTTTTCCAGTCGCAGCAGTAGTATTACCTACTGAATCTAAGATGTCTGTTCTTTCTCTTACAATTGGGTCTTGCTCACTCATTTCAGCAATACCCCCAGCATTATCAGCAATTGGTCCAAATGCATCAATTGCTAATTGCATTGCCGTTGTTGCCATCATTGCAGAAGCTGCTAAAGCAACACCGTAGAATCCTGCAAAAGCATAAGATGCCCAAATGGCTCCAGCAAATAACAATACTGAAGAAAAAGTAGATATCATTCCTGTAGCTAAACCAGCTATAATGTTGGTTCCTGCACCAGTAGAAGACTGCTGAACGATTTTTAATATTGGTTTTTTTCCTAAGCCTGTATAATACTCTGTAAATGAAGAAATAGCTCCACCAACCACTAAACCAACAAGAGTAGCATAAAAGACTCGCATAGAGGAAATATCCTTATCTGCTTCACCAAAAAAGCCCATTGTCATTGTTTCTGGAAGCATCCATTTTACTAAACCAAAACAAGCTAAGGCTACTAAAACGATAGATGTCCAATTACCAATGTTTAACGCTTTTTGTACCTGGCTTTCCTTTGCATCGTTAGAAGAAATTTTAACCAATAAAGTTCCAATAATCGATATTACAATACCAACGCCAGCAATAGCCATTGGTAATAATATAGGTCCGATACCTCCAAATGCATCTTGAATGGATCCCCCCATATCTTCAATAACATAATTTCCTAAAACCATTGCCGCAAGAACGGTAGCAACATAAGATCCAAATAAGTCAGCGCCCATACCAGCAACATCACCTACGTTATCTCCAACGTTATCAGCAATTGTTGCAGGATTACGAGGATCATCTTCTGGAATACCAGCTTCAACTTTACCAACTAAATCAGCTCCAACATCAGCAGCTTTTGTATAAATACCACCGCCAACTCTGGCAAATAATGCAATAGATTCAGCTCCTAATGAAAAGCCTGCTAATGTTTCAAGGACGATAGTCATGTCATCAGTGCTTGTCCATTGACCGCCCATGTAAAGGTTAAAGAATAAAATGAAAAATGCAGTTAAACCTAGAACCGCTAAACCGGCAACTCCAAGACCCATTACGGTTCCTCCTCCAAATGATACTTTAAGAGCATTTGGCAAACTTGTTCTCGCTGCTTGAGTGGTTCTTACATTTGTTTTGGTAGCAATTTTCATTCCCATGTTTCCTGCCAATGCAGAAAAGATTGCACCAACAACAAAAGCAACAACAATTAAATATTCTGTAGTTGGAACCATGTATGCAATTCCAGCTAAAACAATACTTGCTCCAATTACGAAAAAAGTTAATAAGCGATATTCTGCCTTAAGAAAAGCTAACGCACCTTCGTATATATGATCAGAAATTTCTTTCATTTTACCGTCACCGGCATCTTGCTTCATTACCCATGCTTTCTTGATTAGCATATAAAGCAATCCAACTATTGAAAGTATAATTGGTAAATAAATTGCGATTGATTCCATTATTTTATGATTAAATGTTTTTTTAGGACTGCGAAAATAATTTTTTAAATGACATTGTCCAAATAGTAAGGTTAAATTCTACTTGAACTTAGGTGTTTTGTGACACCATAAACGATAAAAAACTGTCCTAAAACATAAGTTAACATGATTCCCGAACCAATGAATTCATTGGATTCAGTCATGTAAAATTTATTGATAGCGATTAGAGAATCTGACAACACAAAAAGTATGGCTCCAATAACTACAATTTTTTTCTGTTTTTGATACCCTGAAATAAAAGCAACGAACAACATGAAAGATAGGACAATTCCATACACATAAACTGGGATAGCATAGCTGTAAAGTTTATCAGCAATAACAAACATTAAACTAAAGTAATATGAAATAATAATTAGAATACTAACCAAGAGTTTGCCCAAATTAAGTTCAGCTCGTTTAGTAGTTAGAAAAAGTATAATATAAAAACCATGGGTAATTAAAAACATGCTTAATCCAATAAGAAAAAATATTTCATTAAAATCAGAAAACATTAGAAAAACATCACCCAGCATAGCAAAAAATAAAGCCAGTAATAGGTAAACTTTTGGCTTTTTGTTAATAATATCAATGTTGTAAAAAACATAACATATTAAAATTGGCATTAACAATGGCTTTAATATGTAAACGTATTCATGTAAACCAAAATACTCCGAAAGTATTTCCAGAAAAGAGACAATTGAAAAAAGAAGATAAATTATTCGATTAAACAACATTTATGCAATAGTTAAAGGACACTTTTTACAAGGCTTTCCTTTTTTATATTTCTTACAACATTTTTTCTTCTTCTTTTTTAAATCAAGCTCTTGATTTAAGAATAAAGATTGTTGTAGTATAATTTCCTTATGCATAATTCTGCAAAAGTAAATATTTAAAAGTCATATACAAGCTATTAAAAAATCATGAAGATTATAGTTACTTTGTAGGCATGGGGAATTATAAAAAACTCATTTTCATATCTTCTTTATTTTTTTTTACAACTAATCTATCTGTGATTTACGGTCAAAATAAACATTTAAAGAAATACATCCCCTACGACAATACTTCTTTAGAAACTCATCCTGAATTAATAATCAAAACTTGGGTTCATGTCATTCAAAAGAGCAACAAAGAACCCAATAATTTAACCTTAGATTCTATTGAATTTATTCAAAATCAATTTAAATGGATAAATCAGATGTTTAAAAACTTAAAAAAACCTTCATTAAAAGCGATGGATGGTTCTTATCCTTATATCCCCGAATCAAGAATTAAATTTACAATAGACACTATCAGCTTTCATGTGGACGAAGTTGGCTGGGATAGAATGGCAATGGCTCCAGTGACAAATCCACGAAGATTAATTAAGATTTTAAGTATAAATAAAGACAGCAATACTATTTTAATAGAAGGGCAGAGACAAGGTTTTAAGCCTTTACAGGATAGCATTATTATATCTAACACCTGTTGTAATGATGGAATATTTAAAACTAAAAATATTGAAAAAAGAGGGTCTAATACAATAATTGAGGTTAGTGAAAAAATTACAAGCAATGAAAATGGAACTGGTTTTCTTTCATATTTTCAAAAAATTGATAAAAACTGCCACAAGGACAATTGGCTAAAATTTACTGGAGAGAATAAAGAGTATTTACATGTTTTTTATACGGGTGCTTCTCACGATGCTAAAACATTTGGCTGTGGCCCAAGTCCATACTTTTTAAATGTTTCCAAAATTTTAAAAAATGGCGGATACGCCACGGCTCAGTTAACAGCTCATGAATTGGGCCATTGCCTAGGTTTAAGACACACCAATACTCCACAATTTGATGACTTACCAAAATCAGATAAATTTGGTTGGATAAAATGCAACGAGGCAAATACTAGCAACAACATAATGGGATATAATTTATGTAGAAACTATCTATCTCCACAACAAATTGCATTTATCCATAGTAGATACTCAACTAATATAGCCCTTACAAAGACAACAAAAAACAACATCTTAGATAACAACAAAGATGTCTACATCAATAGTAATAATGTTTGGGAAAAAAGCACATTAATAAGTGGAGACATTGTAATTAAAAAAGGTGTTTCCCTTCGTGTAAGAAATATTATTTCTATGGCTAATGGCACTTACATATATCTTGAAAAAAAAGCTAAATTAATTATAGATGGTGGATTGATAAGAAACATTGACAATGATTGGAACGGAATGGTTTATTGTAAGAGTGCTTTAAAACCTTCTAGAAAACCTTTTTTTAAAAGAAATTTTGGTTTGGTCGTCTTAGAAAATGACGGAAAAATTATTGACTAATTTAATTGTCAATTTCAAAAACAGGCTTTTGCTTTTGCTTTTCTTCGACTCCTAGCTTCTTTAACCACTTGTTCATTTTAGTTGAGTCCTTTGTTTTCTTTTTAGGCTTTTCTTCTTCAAAAACATCAGGTTCTGAAACCGCTGATGTATCCTCTTCATCCCATGTAACTTCAAATTTTGGTTTTGAATTTAGAGTATCTTTTTGATTAAGTTCCTGTCCTTTAAGTATGCTTTTTATTTGCTCTTTTTCTTCATTGACCTTTTCTTTTCTGCTTTCTTTTTTTTGAGATTGATCTAACCTGTATTTAGGCTCATCAATTGTACCTGTAATATTTAAAAAAATTTGCTTCCCTAATCCATCATCTTTTATTTCACCAAACTCACCTCCAATAGCACTGTTTCCTGTCAATTCTCTCCAATTAAAATTTAAATGATAATCAATACTATCGTTAAATGATTGCCATCCATAAACACTCATATTTAGTAAACTATTTTCTAATTTTGATTTTGGAAAATAAACTTTCCCATCCTTAACGGTAATTTTAGTGCTGAATTTTTCAAAAATAACTTTTTTAATTTTTTTATTGAAATATGAATAATCAATAATTTTTTTTGTGATGGGGTTTTCATTAAAATAGTCAAGCAATTCTTTCAAAAAAGGATGATTAATTAATTCTCCCTCAAATGAAATATTGCTAGAAATATTCATCTTTAAAAAATCAAATTCATTGCTTGACGACATTGGCAAATCAATATTAAAAGTCAAGTCTGAATTCCCTTTAATTTGTTCATTTGTTAAAAATTTCTGATTAAAATTTGAAAAACTCTCAAAAAGTTTATCAACTTTTACTTTGTAAATATTACCTGAAAGTTTGACCTTACTGTTTACAAAGCTTCCTTTCAAATCATAATCACCTCCTTGACCATTAAATTGAATTTTTTTACAAAAAACTCCTTTTGAATTAACAGTCCAATTTGATAAAACATTTTTCGATTTAAAGGCTTTGTAAGAAAAGTTTTTAATGTTAATATTTGACTCTACACTATAGCTCAAGTCCTTTTGAGATGTATCTGATGAAAGTGGTATTGATTTTATCAGCGTTTCCAAATCCAAATCTGAAAAACTTAAATCTGAGAACATCTTGAGTTCATTTCTATATCCAAATAGAGAATTGATCCAGTCGTAAAGGATAATATTTCCTTTGAAATTATCTTCCCCCAGTTTACCTTTAATATCTTTAAAGTTTAAGTTATCATTATTGGCTTTTAAACTTAGGTCTGAAAAGTTAATTACTAAATCATTAAAATTCAATTCTGTATTTTTTGAATTTAGTTCTCCGACTATTTTCTTGATGCTTGTTTTATTTTCATCGAACTTAACATCTGCTTTTAGTAAGAACTCGGCTCTTCCTGAAATTGTCTGTTTTAAATTTGAAAAGAAATTGGAGAGTACATCAAAATCAAGACCTCCATTTAAATCACAACTAACAAGCGGATTACTAAAATTCTTAATAGATATAGAGCCCTCAAGCTTCTCTTTTGCCATTTTACCTGAAAATTCATTCAGCTCTAATATCCCTTTTTGATTGTCAAATTTTCCAGATAAATTTAAACCTTCAATAGCTACATCATTATCTAATGCTATGAAACGTCCATCTTCAATATTGAATGTAGATATAAAATGCAAAGGTCTATTTGTACTTATATCACCATTTAATGTAGCATTAAACTCCAATTCTCCTCTAGATCTATAACTTTCAAGTACTGACAAATAATCAATAGGGAAAACACTAAAAACCTGAGACAACTGAATATTGTTGCCATTAATTAATAAACTTAGTTTCTGTTTATTGTCATTTCCATAGTTTCCAACAATATTAAAATCCATATCTCCAATACTCAAGTCACCGTTGTTGATAGAAACTGTTGAGCTGTCGTTATTAACTAACAAATCCAAATTGAATTTAGATGGTTTATTTCTAACATACTCTACATCTTGTGCCTTAAAGGATTTAATAATTAAATCACTTTGCATATTCATTTGATACTTTTCAAGTGAGAAGTCACCTGAAAAATGAAGACTTTCAGAAAAAAAGGAATATTCTTGTTTAGAAAGAATGTTCAAATAATTGATATTAAAATTATTCAATGCTACTTTTTCTAATGCAAAACTAAACTGATCGTTATTTACAGAGTCAGTTTCTTTTAGTATTAAATAATTTTCAACTCCATTTTCATCAACATTAATATTACATAAACCATCTTCTAAAGACATTGAACTTATGGTGTAGTTTCTTTTTAAAAGGTCTAAAGCATTGAAATTTAAATATAATTTTTTGGTGAAAATTAATGTGTCATTTTGTGTCGTTGGATCTTCTATAAAAACATCAGAAAAAGTTATAGAAATATTGGGGAATTGATCAATTACGCTGACATTAACATTATTTGCTGAAAATTGAGTAATTAATTTTTTATTTATTTGATCAAACGCCATCTCTTTTAGCTCCTCGTTGTACATTTTGGTAATCACCACTAATAACGAGAATACAAGGAGAAAAAATATTGAAAATCCAACAATAGAATATTTTAATATTTTTACTAAAAATCGATATATCTTTTGCTCTTGCATTATGCTTTAATAAATTTCTTTGTAACTACTTGTTGGTTATACTTGATTTGAAAAAAGTAAGTTCCAATAGAAAGGCTATTAATATCAACGTATGAAAAGTTTTTTATTTCTTTTTTTAAAATTATTTTACCAAAAACATCAATAATGGATAAATCAAATACTGTCTCATTTGGGAGGTTTGAAGCAAAACCAATGTTGGATTGAACAGGGTTAGGAAATAAAATAAAATCTAAGTTATTTGTCAACAACGACACGTCTGTATCAATTATACAGTGTAAATTTTTAGAATTGTAATTAAAAAAGTTTTTCATCTGAATAATTTGATCTGCAGAAAACCTGTCTCTACAATCATGATTAGAATATGACATAATATTTCTTTCATCCGGGGAATAATAATATCCTAATGGATCTAATTGTTGTCCCCCATATTGACAGCTATTGGGATTGACAAGATTATATATGTTTGGATCTGCAGGGGTATCACACAGTAAATCTCCTCTATTTTCACAATTAGACCCGTTAACATATTCTAAACCAAAAATGGTCTCATGAGTATGAAGTAATGAGAAATAATGTCCCAACTCATGAGCAAAAGTGCTCTTTTCACAACAACTGTTTCTAATAAAAATACGATCTCTTTTTAAATGTGTGGGAAGATTGGGGTTTGGGGCATAACCACACAATTCACTTACAACACCAGTCACAGTAGTTTCACGATAAAGTCCTGGAGAAAAATAAATATTAAGTACGTTAAGGAAATCTTTTTGGTCGCAAATTATTTCATCATAACTTTGTCTAAAGTTTGCAAACTGATCACTATATATATAATCTATGTTTCCACAATGCTTTAATACTATTCCGGCATTTAGAAAATATGGTATAACATTTTGAAATGTATTAAACGCTATGGTAGAGTCCATAGTTTCCGATGAATCAGAATAAGAAATAAAATGAAATTTTACTGGTACTAAAGAATCAAAGCTTATAGCTTTATTTGATTTAATTATATTAATAAAATCTAAGTATTCTTTTTTAGAAGAATAAGTTAATTCCGTCCCACATTTATAGTTGTCCTGTGCACAGAAAACATTTGTTAAAAGAACAACAGCAAAGGATATTAAAGCACTAACCTTCATGAATTGATCTGTTTATTAATTTTTTCAAATATCTTTTCTACAGCTGGACAGAAAGGTATATTTTTTAAGTGTAGACTCAATTGTTTTTTTTGTTGCCATGTATCTGTATGAGGATAAGCTCTACAAGCTGAAGGTCTTACTTCATATATACTGCAGTCGTTATTTTCTTCTAAAAATGGGCATGGCAATTGCTTTAAAACCCAATCGTTGTCTTCGTCTACTTTTAAAAAATCATGTTGAAACTTCTTAATGGATATGCCTATAAACTTACTTATTCTTTTAATGTCAGATGATTTAATACGAGGACCTAAAGTTTTACAACAATTTGCGCAGTCTAAACAGCTGATTTCTTCAAAAACTTCATCATGAGCTTGTTGAAATTTTTGATCTACATATTGATGAGGCTGTTTCTTTAAAAAATGAACTAATGACTTGGTTTTACTCTCCTTTACCTTTTTTTTCTTTTTCATAGATCATAGCACTATTTGATCCAACGAATTTTTTATTGTAGCAATATCTTTAACATAATTGGCTTTTAAAGAATCCGGAATTGGATCTTTTGAAGGAACTGTCATTTTAAGTGGATCTACTGCTTTACCATTAATGTAAATCCTATAATCTAAATGTGGCCCAGTACTCATACCAGTATTACCTACTTCAGCAATTTTTTGACCTTGTTTCACAAAAGAGCCTTTTTTAATTCCCGAAGCATATTTAGATAAATGAAGGTATTTGGTGATCACATCTCCAAATGTATGCTTGATTTTTATCATTTTTCCTGCTCCTCCTGCTTTTCCAATAAAAAACACCTTCCCATCACCCGTAGAAACGACTGGTGTCCCTGTTGGTGCTGCATAATCAACTCCATGATGAGGAGTATATTTTTTGGTTATTGGATGTAACCTACTATTTGAAAATTTTGATGATATTCTTACATACTCCAATGGAGCAGACAACAATGCTTTCTTCATACTTTCTCCCTTTTCATTGTAATAATGAAATCCTTCTTCCGTTGGAGAATCGTAATCAAACGCATAAAATTCTTTGCCCATATGATTAAATAAAATGGCTTTTATTTTTCCTACACCAATGAACTCTCCATCAACATATTGGGCTTCATATATAATTTTGTAAAAATCATTTTCTTGAATACCAAAAAAATCTATCGTCCATGCATATAAATTTGCTACTCTATTGACAAGTGCTGGAGTTAAATCATTGCTCATAAATGAATTCCACAAACTACTTTTAATTACTCCCCCCGCTTCTTTTAATTCAATGGTAATTGGCTTTTCGACTATATCTATTGAAACAGAATCATTTAAATGCATAACCACCATTTCTCTTGCTGATTTTTTATACAGAAAGTCAATTGGGGTTGCTAATGAATCTTTGCTTTTAACAATGTAATACTTATCCTTTGGATATATTTTTTTAACATCAAAAACGTCTTTAAACGAGTCTGACAAAGTAACTATGGTTGAATAGTTAACCCCATAATTAGGCAAAATTTGTCCTAATGACTGGTTGGGCTGAACTATTCCACTATCAATTGAATACAATTTTTCGCTGTATCCCTGAACAAAAGTTTCTATCTCCTCTATGACTAACTCCTTCGAGTCGCTCATTTCAACATCTTTATTACTGCTTGGCTCACACCTGCTTAAATACATTAAAGCAAACAGTAACAACCCCCAAAAAAGAACATTCCAAATATATCTTCTCATAACAATCACAATAATAATGATGAAACAAATGAAATATAAGTAGGCTATTTTTAATTTATAAACAGTGTAATGTTTCTAATGTAAATTAATTGAATGAATGATTTGAAAGTGTTGTTTTGGTCTGTTTTTTAAAAAAAATACAACCCCAAAAGAATACAAATCTAAACTTAGACTTATTGAAGGATCAGAAATTATCTTTTTCCATGCCAATGTCATTGATTTTGACCAATAAATATCATCAAATATGAAGATGGTTTCAGAAGATGCATTGGACTTGCAAATTCGAAAATAATCTAACGTTGCTTGCTCAGTATGGTTACCATCAAAAAACACAACCCCCAAATTCTTCTCTTCTTTAATTATTGACGGTAAAACCTCATCAAAACTTGCATTTATTGCATTAATTTTTTTTAGGCCCATTTTTTTGAAGTTCTTTATTGCAATTTCATATATACTTTTTGATCCTTCGATAGTTGTCACATTGCTATTTCTTTTTGCATTAGCAAGATAACATGTTGTTAAACCGAGTGAAGTGCCTAATTCAACAATACTAGTAGGTTGGTATAGATTAACAAGTTTAAATAAGGCTTTTGCTTTTAAATCTGAACTAATTACTGTTTTTGAAATTTGTTTAACTGTTTTAATGTTTTTAGACGAAAAGTGACTTCCCGCCCCCTTATCATCAATTTCTAAATTGGTTTTATCTTTTGCTAGCTTTCTTTTTAAATAATCCATTCCTAAGTAGGAATAATAGACTTCTTTGTCCTCTAAAACCCTTTCAATAAAATCATGAACAAAAGGTGATTGCAGGGAGTATTTTGTTTTACCCTGTATTAAAAACCTTAAATAGCTAACGATTTTATGAATCATAATCAAAAGTAATTGCTTTAACCAAATAACAATATTCTTTGTATAGAATTAGATAAAACACAATATCTATTAGATTTGCAAATTATGAGTAAAAATGAAGAGGGAAAAGAAATGTCTTTTTTAGGGCATCTTGAAGAATTACGTTGGAGGTTAGTTAGGTCTTCTTCAGTTATCATTGTGGCTGCAATAGTGATTTTCTATTTCACTGATCCAATTGTTAATCACGTCTATTTAGCAATGTCTAAAACTGATTTTTTAACCTATAGATTCTTTTGTTGGCTTTCAAATTCATTTGGCTTAAGTGATATTCTTTGTGCAAATGATATACCTATCCAAATTCAATCCATTGAAATGACCAAACAGTTTTCAACAAACATGTATTTTGCTCTAATTGGAGGGTTAGTAATTTCTTTTCCATTTACTTTTTATCAATTATGGTCTTTTGTAAAACCAGGGCTTAAAAGTCAAGAAGTGAAAATCACTAAAGGAGTTGTACTCAATGCTTCTCTTTTATTTTTTACTGGGATTTTCTTCGGATACTACATGATTAGTCCGTTGTGCGTTCAGTTTTTTGGAGGTTATAAACTAACAGATGAAATTCAAAATAACTTTACCATCAGTTCATACATGTCAATGATAACAACATCTACTTTTTTGTCAGGTTTATTTTTTGAATTACCTGTTGTAATGTATTTATTAACAAAACTAGGTAATCTTTCCTCAAGGGTCCTAAAAAAATACAGAAAGCATGCTTTGGTTGTTATTTTAATTCTTTCTGCTTTAATTACACCTCCAGATGTAATAAGTCAACTTCTTGTAACAATACCAATATACCTATTGTTTGAGCTAGGGGTTTTTGTTACTTCTAAAGTTGAGAAACAAAAAAACAAAGAATAATTTTTGTGAAAATATTTTTTTATATTCTTTTATTATTTCCATTTTTTGCTTCTGGACAGAAAACAACTGTAACTGGAATGGTTACCGATGCTATTTTCAAAGAACCCATTCCTTTTGTTAACGTTTACTTCAATAAGACTAAAGTTGGGACTATAACCGATATTGATGGTCGTTTTGCATTGAGTTCATACTACGGATCAGACACTGTGGTAATTTCATTTATTGGGTATGAGTCTAAAAAAGTGAAAATATCTAAAGATGATAAACAAAACATAAATATTACCCTAAACGAACTAACAACTGCTTTACAGGAAATTATTGTTACGCCAAGCGATGTAAACCCTGCCCATCCAATTATCAACAAGGTAATTCAAAATAAAGGAATAAATAATAGAGAAAAACTAAGTTCTTATGAGTATGAAACCTATAACAAAATACAACTTGACATCAACAACTTTACTGAAGATTTCAAGAAAATAAAAACGCTAAATAAAATAGATTTTATTTTTAACCACTTAGATACTTCAAATGCTAAATCTGCTCTTCCTTTCTTCATTTCTGAAAGCATTTCAAACTTTTATTACAACAGGGAGCCTAATCGAAGAAAAGAAATAATAAAAGCAGCCAAAGTTTCTGGTGTTGAAAACAAAAGTTTTATGGAGCTTACTGGTGAAATGTATCAGCAAGTAAACATATACAATAATCAAATTTCTGTTTTTGGAAAAAACTTTAGTAGTCCAATAAACAAGAATTGCCTAAAACATTACAAATTTTACTTGATTGATAGCCTATTTATAGGTAACAACTGGTGTTACCAAATTGACTTTATTCCTAAAAGAGAGGGCGAATTAACCTTTGATGGTAGTTTATGGATTAATGACACCACATATGCCGTAAAAAAGGTAAAAGGATACATTAACAAAACAGCAAATATCAATTTCATCAATGAATTAGAAATTACACAAACTTTCAAACAGGTAGAACCTGAAATTTGGATGCTAACCAAAGATGAACTATTTGTTGATTTTGAATGGCTAGAAAAAGGACTTGGTGTATATGCCAATAAAAATACTTTTTACTCTGATTTCAGAATAAACAAACCAAGAGAAAATAATTTCTTTAATGCCGATGAAAAAATTTCAATTAGCGACACTGCTGCAACAAAATCAGATCAATTTTGGATTCAAAATAGACAAGAGAAATTATCTAAAGAAGAAGAATTTATTTACAATATGGTTGATTCACTTAAGAACTTCCCTGTAATTAAAACTTATACTAATATAATCCAAACCCTTGCAACCGGCTACAAAGTAATTGGGAAGTTTGAAATTGGAGAATATACTTCTTTGTATACTTTTAATGAAGTGGAAGGAAACAGACTTAGGCTTGCCTTAAGAACAAGTAATGATTTCAGTAAAATGGTTGAATTTTCAGGTTTTGGTGCTTATGGGTTAACCGATAATAGATATAAATATGGCTTAGGAACTCGATTTTTCATTACTAAAAAACCAAGAAGAATGGTTCAAGCCATTTACAAAAATGATGTTGAACAGTTTGGGTTAAGTTCTAATGCTTTTAATAATACTGGCATAGTTTCATCTTACTTTAGACGGAATCCATTTAATAAATTATTGTTAAACGATCAACTTCAAATATCATATCAACGATTTTGGGATAAAGGCCTTAGTGCTTATTTATTGGTTAGACACGCTAACATAGCCCCATTGGGAGTTATGTCATTTATAGACAATAAAAACCAAATAACAACTGAATCTATATCAACCAACGAAATATCACTGAAGATTCGTTTTGCTAAGGATGAAGAATTTTTAAGTGGTGAATACGATAGAATTAGTCTTGGAACAAAACACCCAATTGTTTCGTTTGATTTCACAAGTAGTGTTCCTGGATTTTGGAATGCAGACTTGAACTACCAAAAATTAAAAATTGAAGTATCTCACAAAATTAAAATTTCGTTACTAGGACAATTAGAATATCAAATTACTGGAGGTAAAATATGGGGAGATGTTCCATATCCTTTGCTGGAAATACATCCTGGTAATGAAACGTGGTCTTTCAATCCAGTTGCATTTAACATGATGAATATTGGTGAGTTTTTAAGTGATCGATACGTTAGCTTTAAAGCGGAGCATCATTTTGATGGTTTATTCTTGAATAAATTTCCGTTTCTTAAAAGACTTCAGATTAGAGAAATTGCAGGTTTAAAAGGGGTTTATGGAGATTTATCTCTAAACAAACATGAAGCTATTTTTTCACTACCAGAATTTTCAAGCTCTCTACAAAAAAAACCATATTTGGAAACTTATTTTGGTCTTGAAAACATATTTAAATTTATTAGACTAGATTTTATTTGGAGATTATCATACATTGACAATACATTTGATGGAATAAAAGTTTCTCCTTTTGGACTTAGGGGATCTTTACAATTTGATTTTTAATGGAACTAAGAACTGATAATATTAATAAATCATATAAGGGTAGACAGGTAGTAAACAATGTTTCTGTCAAGCTTAAAAAAGGAGAAATTGTTGGTTTATTGGGACCTAACGGTGCAGGAAAAACAACTTCATTTTACATGATTGTTGGGCTAATTAAGCCCGAAAAAGGCACTGTCTTTTTAAACGATAAAGAAATAACCCATACTCCAATGTTTAAACGAGCTAAAATGGGTATTGGATATCTTCCTCAAGAAGTTTCCGTTTTTAGAAAATTGAGTGTGGAAGATAACATCATGTCTATTTTAGAAATGACCTCTTTATCTAAAGCCAAACAAAAAGAAAGACTTGAGGAACTTATTGCTGAATTTGGATTAGGACATGTTAGAAAAACCATGGGAATAAAGTTGTCTGGTGGTGAAAAAAGAAGAACCGAAATAGCTAGATGCTTGGCAAATGAACCAAGTTTCATTCTCTTGGATGAACCCTTTGCTGGTGTAGACCCCATTGCGGTTGAAGACATTCAAAAGATCGTTCTAAAACTAAAACAAAAAGGTATCGGGATTTTAATTACAGATCACAATGTTCAAGAGACTTTATCTATTGTTGATAGAGCTTACCTTTTGTTTGAGGGATCAATTTTAAAATCAGGAACTGCAGAGGCTCTAGCAGTAGATGAGCAAGTAAAAAAGGTGTATTTAGGCCAAAATTTTGAATTGCGAAAAAAACAAATTCTTTAGAATTTTTGAGTTTTATAATAAATATAGAAACTTCAACTAAAGTTTGCTCAGTTGCTCTTTCCAAAGATGGTGGGTTAGTAAACATTCATGAAATCAAAAATGATAAGTATGTCCATGCAGAAAAGCTAACTCTACTAATTCAAAAAGCTTTGACAGAAGCTAAAATTAAATTCAATGAATTAAGTGCTGTTGCCATTAGCTCAGGTCCAGGTTCTTTTACAGGACTTAGAATTGGTGTTTCAACTGCAAAGGGTCTTGCCTATTCATTAGGAATTCCTTTGATAAGTATAGATTCGTTGACTTCTTTATTTCACCTATTTAAACGTCAAAATATTGCAACTAAAAATGACATTGTAATACCAATGATTGATGCAAGACGGCAAGAGGTTTACACAATGGCACATACCATTAATGGAAAAATTAAGCTACCCATTTCTTCTAAAGTAATTGACTCTTCTTTTTTTCAACTTTTTCCAAACGATGAAAAACTACATTTAATCGGTGATGGTTGTGAAAAGTTTAAAGAAAAATACAATGCTAAAAACATCAATTACTACCCCTCTGTTATTTGCTCAGCTGTTGGAATGATTGATTCTTCTTTCAAAAAATATCAAAAAAAAGAGTTTGAAGATGTAGCCTATTTTGTACCTAAATACATTAAAGAATTTCACTTTAATTGATTCTTTTTTTGTGAAACAAATTTTTAATCTCTGAATAATATATCCATCTTAGCAACTTGAATTTCATACATAATGAATTTATTGTACATAGAATCAACCAATGAAACTCCTCATGTCTCCTTTAATCCGGAGAATGGTAATTTAGAATTAAGTGGAAAATCAATACTTGATGATCCAGATTCTTTTTTCATTGATTTAGTTGAATGGTTAGATTTATACATAAGTCAACCCGCCAAGATGACAACCTTCATCATTAATTTAGAATCTTTTAATACCACATCTCTAAAACAGGTGTTAAATTTGTTAATGAAACTTGATGAATTATTCAAAGCAAATAACAATGTAGAAGCTCGTTGGATTTACAACAAAGATGAGGATGTAATGTTTGAGCTTGGGCAAGACTATGCAAACATGGTTAAGTTGCCTTTTAAATTCATTGAAAAGAAACCACATCTTTCAGTTTCTATTTAAATTTTATAGTTCAATAAATATCTTATACTTTAAATCATGAATACCTCTTCGCACAAACTATTAACTTTTGCACTTCTAGTTGCTGTAGGAGTTCTTTACTTTCTTCATTTCAGCTCCAAAAACCCTAGTGAACCAACTTCTAATGACACTACACCAATAACTAGAAGCTCTACTAATACTGGTCAAAATCTTAAAATTGCTTACGTTAATAGCGATACAGTTTCTAAACATTATTTATTTGCTGAAAAAATACAGACTTCTTTATTAGCAAAGCGATCTTCTGCTGAAAATCAAATCAAAGGAAAATATAGTTCCTATGAAAAAATGGTGACTGAATACCAAAATGAAGCTCCAATAATGGGACAAAGGGAAGCGGCAGAAAAAGCTCAAAATATTGGACTTTTAGAACAAGAAATAATGAAACTTGAAAAAGATCTTTCTGATCGTCTTGCTCTAGAGGAAATGCAACTCACCACAGATTACATTAAAAAAACTGATGTCTTTATGCAGAAAATTGGCAGAAAATTAGGATACGACTACGTTCTAAGTTATCGTCTTGGTGGCCCTATGTTATTTGCTGACTCTATCCATGAAATAACATCTGAAATCATTATTGAATTGAATAAAGAATATAACTCATCAAATAAGTAACTACATCGATTTATTTTCGTTTAGTTTTATAAATCAAATTTCCATTGCTGGAATATGAATATTATAAATACTATAGAAAAACATCAAAACGGAATCATTGGAGCATTGATGATTCATATTATTCTGTTTGTTTGGCTCAATTTAAAAAACGTTTCATTTGTTGTAATTCAACCCATTGAAAAGACCATTGCCACATTAGATTTTACCAATGATGAGATCGAAGAAATATTTAGTGACAATATCGATTTATCAACTATAGACCCTGTTAAAATAAAACAAACTGCATCTAATTTTGACATTGATAATAACACCAATCAAACATCCAATTTTAATAGCAAACAGACCGATCAAGAAATACTTGAAGAGTTAAAGGCTTTTGAATCTAAGGAGTTCAATAAACTTAGTGTAGACAATCCTGAAATCATAACCATTGAGGAAGAATTGACACCCAATTCAGAAAACACAAAGTCAGTAACACCAACTGGGAAACTGATTGAAGCAAGTGCAAAATATTCTTTGTCAAAAAGAAGTGCAATTTATGAGACAATTCCTACTTTTATTTGTAATCAAGTAGGTATAGTTAGGTTAGATATTAAAGTAAATCAGAAAGGAAATGTTGTTGATTGTAGAATAAACGGAACTCACACGACAACTTCAAATGAGTGTCTTATAAAAAATGCATCTGAATACGCTAAAAAATGGCGATTTGAACAAGATTTTAATCAAGCATCTAAGATGAACGGATGGATTGAGTTTGTATATTTATCACAATAATATATATATGAAAATACATTTTTCTTTCCGCCTCTACTTATTCAGTATTGTGTGCATAGCAGTATCAGGATTTTTTAATATTTATAATGCTCAGAACAACCTAAATTCTGGATTATTAAAAGAGGAGAAAATAACTACTTACTGGAACAATCCTCAAAAAACCATAAGAAGTGTTGGTGCCTATAGTTCATCTGGTGTTTCTTCAGTTGGAGAAAAATCTGGGGAATGGGTTTACTATAATCCATACGGTAAAATTGTAGAGATTAGCCATTACTTTTTAGGAAAAAAACATGGAAAATATAAAAGTTTTTACCCTTCTGGAAAGGTGCAGTTTGACGGTTACTTTTTTTTAGATTTTCCAGACTCAACATTCAGTGCCTTCTATGAAGATGGAACACTCGCTGAAAAAGGTAAATATGCTATTCTCCCAACAATCAATGAAAAATTAGACACTATTGATTTAATAGAACTGTTAAACAAAATTTCTGTTTTTAAATCAATAAAAACGGGTGAATGGAATTATTATTATGAAGACGGAAAGCCTTTTGAAACAACTTATTTTAAAGAAAATGATACTACAGAATACATTTTAAGTTATTTCAGCGAAACAAATAAACAAGTAATTAAAGAGGGTGAAGGTGTATTTGAAACATTCTACAGCTCAGGTAAGCCAAAGAAAAAAATCAATTATAAAAATGGTATTCCAAATGGTGAATACATGTATTGGAATCCTAATGGAAATATTAGAATAAAAGGAGCGTATACTAATGGTCAAAAAGATGGCCTTTGGACAGAATACTTTATTACAGGACAACAAATCTATCAAATCATCAATTACACCAATGGGTTAAAAAACGGAGAATTCAAAGAGTACCTTATTAATGGGAATTTAACCATTTTAGGTAATTACAAAAACCATATGAAAGAGGGTAAATGGGAATACTACTTTGAAAATGAACAATTAGATATGATAGGACCATTTGAAAACGACCTGCAAAATGGTGACTGGAAATATTACTACCCCAATGGTCAGCTTTATTACGAAGGAAACTTTATAAAAGGTTTAAAAAATGGCGAATGGAATTTTAACTACAATACTGGCGAAAAGTGGAGAGTTGGACATTATCAAGATGATTTAAAAAATGGTCATTGGGTAACCTTTTACGAAAATAAACAAAAAGCTATAGAAGGAAATTACAAAAAAGACAAAGAAAATGGCCCTTGGGAATCTTGGTATGAAAATGGACAATTAAAAGACAAAGGAAGTTATAGTAAGGCCCTTATGGATAAAGATTGGGAAGGTTTTTATAAAACTGGACAACTAAAATATAAAGGTAGCTATGAATTAGACTACAAGACCAATAAATGGGAATATTGGGCTCAGAATGGCAAGTTAATTGAAAAGGGTGAGTATGCTGTTTTATCGAGAAAAAGTAGTTTAGTGGGAAGTGAAAATAGAATAATAAAAAAATCCATTAAAACTGGGGAATGGAGCACTTACAGTGAAATTGATGGAACGGTTAAAAGCGTTGAAAATTTTAACAATGGCAAACAAGATGGTAAGTCAACTTTTTATCACCCAGGAGGAGTAGTTCCAAGTCAGGTAATATCACATAGCAATGGAGTGTTAGATGGTAAGTTTAAAACATTTGACAGAAGAGGTAATTTAAAATCTGAAACAAATTATAAAAACAACAAAAAACATGGAGACATGAAAGTGTTTTCTAAAAGAGGAAAAATTGTTTTACATGTCGAGTATAAAAATGGAGTAAAATCAAAAGATGTCTTAAAAAAAGTGAATTACAATTACCAATCCAATAAAACAAAAAAATAATTATCTTGTAGCTTTCAAAACTAGTATATGAGCTTTAAAAACCTAAAGATGCAAATCTTATTTCAAAGAAAAATTTTACTATTATTTTTTATTTCCATTACCATTTCAACTTTTTCACAAGATGCCGTTATCAAAGGTGTTATCACTGACGGTGAAGAAAATGAACCTTTAATTGGAGGAAACGTAATTCTAAATACAGGTATTGGTGCTGCAACTGATTTTAATGGGAACTATTCAATCTCTACGCCTGCCGGGAATTACACGGTCAAGTTCAAATACATAGGTTATGAAACTCAAACTAAGAGCATTGTATTAAAGGCTGGAGAAACAAAAGTGATCAACCTTACATTAAATCCTGCTGCCAATCAATTGGATGACGTAGTAATATCAGCAAGTAAATACGAACAAAAGCTTGGAGATGTTCCGGTTTCTATGGCTATCATTAAACCCGCTTTAATTGAAAACAAAGCAACTAGAGATGCCGAATCAGTAATTGAACAAGTACCTGGTGTACAAATTAATGAAAATCAAGTAAGTATTCGAGGGGGTAGTGGATGGAGTTATGGTGCAGGGAGTAGAGTAATGGTAATGGTTGACGGA
>JBELEU010000006.1:0-28125 GCA_042093455.1 Crocinitomicaceae bacterium
AACAAAGAAAACCATAATAGTTCCATGAAGAGTAACTAAACCTAAATACCAATTGCTATCTAATAGACCATCTGGCGCAGCATCTGTACCGAGAAGGGTTTCTAAAATTGGAAATTTATCATCTGGCCACCCTAGTTTTAGTCTAAACAATGCAGATAAAGTAATACCAATTGCTCCCATAAAAATAGCAGTTAAGAGATATTGTTTACCAATCATTTTATGATCTTGGCTAAAAATATACTTAGTTATAAAACTTTCCTTGTGATGATGTGTATCGTGTGACATATCAAATAATTTATTGCAATTTAAAAAATCAAAGTGATGCTTGGGTTTTTGTAGTACTCCAATCTACTTCTTGCCCTGTAATCGTTAAACGCTTTTTATCGCCATTGTTTTGAATCCAATCTTCAAATTCATCCTGTGTTTCAACTACAACTTTCAATTGCATGTTAGAATGTCCTGCTCCACAGATTTTATTACATAAAAGAATATAATCAAATAGAACTTCTTCTTCTTCTTCGCCTATTCTTCGTTTTCTTTCATTATGAATAACATTAATGTTTTTGTAATGATCCATTACTTCAGGTCTAGCTCTCATCTCCATCGTTGTAATAGTTGGTGTAAGCTTGAAGTTAGTTTCCATGCCTGGGACAGCATTTATTTGTGCTCTAAAATGTGGAAACCAAGGACAATGAATAACATCTCGAGAACGAAATTTAAAAGTGTAAGGTTGTCCTTTAACTAAATGTATCTCCTGAACTTGAACATCATCATTTGATGCTTCGTAAACACTATTATTAAGCTCTTTTCTATCAATACCAGCTGCAATTCTGTATTTTCTTCTTTTAAGTTTAGCTAAATCTTCTTGAAGTTTACTAACTTTTTTAGCAGATAAGAGGTATTCATTATTGGCATTTTTACTATTCTGAAGCTTATCGTTAATTTGCTGAACTTTTTTATCTATTTCAGCATAAGTTTCATTGATAGTTGAATCATTTATAATTCCTAAGGGGTTTGTAGCAGAAACTAGCTTAAAATCAGCTTTACCTAATGTATTGTCAGGCCCAGCATATCTTGCAATCCATCCAAATTGGTAAGCATATACTTCAACAACCTGTCCTTCCTCTTTGTTGTACATTATATCATTCCAAGTTCTTAAACCGTAAATAACGATGAAAGTTAAAACTATTGCAGGAATAACAGTCCAAACAAATTCTAGCTTATTGTTATGAGATATGTAAGTAGCTTTTCTTTCTTCTCTGTGGTAATATTTCCATGAAAAGAAAAACAATAAAAAGTTAGTTCCAAAAAATACTGGAAGAATGATCCACCAGTTAAACATTAATAGTTCATCAATTTTTTTTCCATGAACGGTTGCGGCTTCATACAAACCTGAATTCGCTCCATAAATAGAAATAAGCCAAATGGTAAACCCAAAAAAGGCAACCATGAAGACCAACATTAAATTAGCCATTAACATATTTTCACCTCTAGAAATAACTTCTTGTGACTTTTTACCTCTGACTTTCGCTGCTAAGTCATAGATTTTCATTAACTGTATAAACGCTATAAAAAAGAGCGCTACAACAACAACTATAATAAACTTACCTTCCATATGAGATATTATTATTCAAATTAAAATTCGTGGTGTTTACTTTCCTCTAAATAAGGGTGATTTTTTTGGACTAATGGTGATTTAGATATTGATCTTAAAACAGTGTATACAAAAACTCCTAAGAACAACATAAACATACCAATCTCAAGTAATCCAAATTCCCATTGATCAAATAATGTTCCAGGCATAATCATGTTGAAAACATCAAACCAATGCCCAATAAAAATAATTAAACCAATAACAATTAAGTAACCTGCTGATCTTTTTGTGTCCGCTGACATTAGGAATACCATTGGGAAAACAAAGTTTATAATGAATGTTCCCCAAAATAATATTTTATAATTTTCTATTCTATCAACAAAATAAACAACTTCTTCAGGAATATTTGCATACCATATCAACATAAACTGAGAGAACCATAGGTAACTCCATAAAAAGCTAAGAGCGAACATCCATTTGCCAACATCATGAATGTGACTTTCTTTTACTAACGGTAAGTGACCTTGCTTTCTTAGATATAATGTAATCATCATTACCATAACCATGGCGCTTAGCCAAATACCAGAGAAAACGTACCATCCAAATAATGTACTGTACCAATGAGTATCAATTGACATTATAAAATCCCATGACATAGTTGATGAAAAAACAGCAAAGAAAACTAAGAAAAGAGCTGCTCTTCTGTACATTTTGAAGTGTGTTTTTGTTCCACCTTCTGCATCTTCTTGTCTTGATTTCTTTTTAAACCATCTAAAAAACAAGAAAAATGTTAAGAAATAAGCTACAACTCTAATCCAGAAAAAAGGCTTATTTAAATAAGCTGTTTTGGCATAAATAATTGGATCAAAAGTATCAGAATCAGGATTTACAACATCAGAATCCATCCAAGGATAGATATTGTGGCCTTCAAAAGTTCCAACAATAAACACTAATAATAGTACGCTAATACCAATAGGCATAGCGGACATGATACCTTCATAAATTCTTAATAATACAACACCCCATCCAGATTCAGTAGCATATTGCAAGGCTAGATAAAATAAAGCTCCTAATGCAATTCCAAAAAAGAAAAACCCATTGATCAATAGGTTTGACCAAAAACGTCTTATTCCAGAATCGAAAAAAGCAACATCTCCACTGTTTATTAGTTCAGTTAAATGATCAGCTCCACTTTCATGATGACCGCCTCCATGATGATTATCATCTTGCGCTTCATGATTTAAGTGAACGTTCCAAACAAATGTTGGTCCATGGTGCCCACCATGATGAGCATTTTCTTCAGCATGGCTATTGTTGTGGTCTTCATGACTGCTTGGTGTGTCTGAATGAGAATCGTGTGATTCAGTTGAATGATTTGCATCACGATGCGTATCTGTATTGGAATGGAACTCTATTGAGTAACCTTCCATTTTAGCGATTATCTCTTGTTTTAAAGCTTCTTGAGCTTCAGAATCTGCATTACCATTGTATCTAATTTCAACTTCATGATCAGTAATCTTTTTAGCATAAACGAAATCTTTTTGCTGAAAAAAACCAAACAATAATAAGACTAGTCCAATTATGGCTACTCCTAAAGTTGTCTTTTTTGCTTTATCGGAAATTTTATAGTCCATTTTTTCTGTTTACCTACTTATTAATTATTAGCATTATCATTTTTAGTGTCTGTTGCTAAAGCGCCTAAATTCAACTCTCCGTCAAACTGCATGGTTCTTACAAACATTGCAACTTTCCATCTTTCATCTTTATTCAACTGAGACCCATGAGGACCCATAGCATTTTTACCGTGTGTAATAGTATGAAATACAGAGCCTGGAGTTCTATCTTTTAAAGTATTATAAGCTGGTGGTACTGCAGGGTAACCTCCGACAGTAATGACTTTACCATCACCAGCTCCTTTATCACCATGACAATGAGAACAGAACACACCATAAAGTCTTTTTCCTTCGTTAATGTTAGACTCAATTGCTGATTCAGTTTTTGTATAATATAAGGGTAATTTAACTTCTGCTCCTGCTCTAATTCTTTCCTCTTCAGATGGTCCATAATTGAATGGCATGTGTATTTCAGCCATCTCAGAATTGTCATTGAAAGGTATTGTTCCAAAAGAAGGTATTCTTGCTGAAATCGTATTCTTCAAGGTATCATTAACCTTGTCACCAACCAAACCATAGTCAATATACGCTTCTATAGCCTGAGATCTAGTCATATCATCAAAGTATTCATATCCGGGTGAATCTGGATGCTTAACACAAGAAGTAGTATTAAAAGCTAATACTAAAATTAACAAGCTGAAAGTAATGTATGTAGCATTAATGTTTTTCATCTTAAATCTGTTTTTCTTCAATTTCAATAAATGATGTATTCTTAACAAGTTTTGTTAATTCTTCATCAGAAAATTTACTGTTGTCAGATGTTCTTATTTCCATAACAAACTTATCGTCAGTAGTTCTTGGATCAGGGTTTCTTGGTGGCATCCCTGGAAGAGTTTTGTTTCTAATCAAATACGTGATTGCCATACCATGAGCTGCACACAAAACAGTAAATTCAAAAAAGATTGGTACGAATGAGGGCATGTTATCTAATAAACTAAAACTTGGCTTTCCACCAATATTCATTGGCCAATCAGCAATCATCATAAATCTAATACCAATAACAGCTAACATTGTTCCTGTTATTCCATATAAAAAAGCAGCAATACCAAGTCTTGTATGTTGAACACCAATAACGTTATCAATGCCATGTATAGGCATAGGGGAATACACATCTGTAACTTTAACACCCTTTGAAACAAGATCTTTTGCTCCATCTAGTAGATGATCATCATCATCGTACATTGCATATATTATCTTTTCTGACATATCTAAATTATTTTAATGGTCAGTATGTTTTTGCCAATAACCTTCACCATGTCCATATCCTTCTTTGTAATTCTTCCCAGAACTTTTCAAAATAGTTTTTAATTCAGCAATTGGTAACACTGGAAAATATCTTGAAAACAGTAAGTAAAGCACAAAAAAGATTCCAATAGTCCCCATGTAAACACCTATATCAACCCATGTTGGATGGAAATAGGTCCATGAAGATGGGAGATAATCTCTGTGTAATGATGTTACAATAATAACAAACCTTTCAAACCACATTCCAATATTAATAATTATGGACATGAAGAAAGAGAACATCAAACTTGTTCTTAATTTCTTAAACCAAAACAACTGTGGAGAAATCACATTACAAGTCATCATAGACCAATATGCCCACCAATAAGGTCCTGTTGCTCTATTTAGAAATGCATAAGATTCATATTCAACACCTGAATACCATGATATAAAAAGTTCAGTAATATAAGCTACACCAACGATAGAACCTGTCACAATAATTACAATGTTCATGTATTCGATATGTTTTACATGCAAGTAAGCTTCAAGTTTGTATGCCTTTCTTAAAATAAGCATCAAGGTTTGAACCATGGCGAACCCAGAAAATACTGCACCTGAAACAAAATAAGGTGGGAAAATAGTTGTGTGCCATCCTGGTATTACTGAAGTAGCAAAGTCAAAAGAAACGATAGAGTGGACTGAAAAAACTAAAGGAGTAGCTAAACCGGCAAGAACTAAAGAAACCAATTCAAATCTGTTCCAGGCTTTTGCATCACCTGTCCATCCGAAACTTAAAACTCTGTAAACTCTTTTAAAAATGGGCTTTGTTACTCTGTCTCTAATTGTAGCAAAATCAGGGATTAAACCGATATACCAAAATACTAATGAAACTGAAAAATAAGTTGATATTGCAAAAACATCCCATAATAATGGTGAATTAAAGTTTGGCCAAAGTGATCCAAATTGATTTGGAAGAGGGAAAACCCAATAACCTAACCACAATCTACCCATATGAATAAGTGGGAATAACCCTGCCATCATAACTGCAAATATTGTCATAGCTTCAGCAGCTCTATTGATAGCAAACCTCCATTTTTGGCGAAACAACAATAAAACAGCAGAAATCAATGTCCCAGCATGACCAATACCTACCCACCAAACAAAGTTGGTGATATCCCATGCCCAACCAACAGTTTTATTCAACCCCCATGTACCTACTCCAGTACCAAGAAGATATACAATACATCCAATGCCCCAAAGTGAAATCACAACTGAAATCATTAAAAGTATGTACCACGTTTTTGGTGCTTTACTTTCAATAGGTCTAATAACGTCATCCGTAATGTCCTTGTAAGTTTTATCTCCAAGAATAAGTGGTAATCTGATATCTGCTTCTTTATGCATTTTACTATTTTATTAAATCAATGTTCATTATGATGCTCATCTTTGGCTAAATGTGCAACCGTATTTTCTTCATCAATGTTTCTAACTTTAACCTGATACCATACATTTGGCTTAACACCAACTTCCTCAAGGGCCTGATAAGATCTTGATGATTCAGAAGCTGCCTTAATTTCAGAACTTGGATCGTTCCAATCACCAAAAGTAATACAGTCGTTAGGACATGCATCAGAGCAAGCTGTTACTACATCACCATCATTTAATGTTCTTGCCTCTTTTTTAGCAGTTAACTTCCCTTCTTGAATTCTTTGAACACAGAAACTACATTTTTCCATCACTCCTCTTGAACGAACAACAACATCGGGATTTAGTACTAACCTAGCCATTTCATCTTGACTTGGATTAGCATTTTTAAATTTCCTATAATCTCTATAATTAAACCAATTGAATCTTCTTACTTTATAAGGACAGTTGTTTGCACAATATCTTGTACCGATACATCTATTGTATGTCATCATGTTTAAGCCCTCATTACTATGAGTAGTAGCAGCTACTGGACAAACTGTTTCGCATGGTGCATGATTGCAATGCTGACAAAGCATGGGCATAAAAACTACTGAAGGGTTGTCTTCAGGAACCTCTAGTTTGCCGTAATCAAAATCACCTTTATGTTTTGCCTCAGCCCATTCTTTTCTATTGTCATCTTCAATTGAAGAAAAATAACGATCCATTCTTAGCCAATGCATATCTCTAGATCTTCTAACTTCATCTTTACCAACTACTGGGACATTGTTCTCAGAATGACATGCAGTAATACATACGCCACATCCGTTGCATGAAGAAAGGTCTATAGACATCCCCCAACGATGACCAACATTTTCAACAGGATGTTCATCCCATAATGAAAACTCTGTTGCATCAACTTCAGAATGACCACCTTCTTTATGGCTGTGTAATTTAACTTTATCGTTGTAAGATTCCTTATTGTCACTGTTTGCTTTCCAAAAATCGTATGATGTTTCTTTTACGATTGATGTTCTTCCCATTACAGTGTGATGCGTTTGGGTAGATGCAAGAGAGTATCTTTCATCTAATAAAGTAATTTCAGCAACACCGTTGTATGATAGATTATTACCAGAGAAACTTGCTAATTTAAATCCGTTTGCACCTATAGGCAACAACTGGTCATTATCGTCTACTAAGTGATCTCCCTTTTCATCACATTGAAAAGCAGCTTTACCAATATTTTCACCACTTTCTCCTCTACCGTATCCAAAGGAAACACCAACCGTTCCTCTAGTTTGACCAGGAAGAGGGTAAACTGGAAGCTTAATTTCGGTACCATTTGCAGTTAAGGAAACCATAAAGGCTTTTTCCTCCTGCCCAAGGTGAATTCCATCCCAAGAAGACTTAGGGTCGTTATTGTTTATATTAAATAACTCATAACAATCAGCTGGAGCCATGGTAATGTAGTTGTCCCAAACTACTTTTGTAATTGAATCTGGCAATTCTTGAAGCCATGGATTAGCAGCATGAGCTCCTAGTCCTAATTCTTTTTGATAAACAATATATTCCCAATCTCCCGTTGATGAAGCTAAATCTAAGACAGCTTTTTCGGACGATGAAGTGTCATTATTGAAAGTAGAATAATCTAGTTCGGAAACACCATTAGAACTGTTTGTATAACCATTATGAATAGTCCAATTCCAAAACTCAGTGAATGTCATGTAATCTTCTTGATTACCAATAGATTTTGAATTCCAATTGGCTCTTATGTAGTCGTAAAATGCTTGACTTTCATTGATCCCTCTATCGGCAAGCCCTGCCCAAACCAACAAAGATTCTTGAGCTTGTCTTGTATTGTAAAGAGGTTTAATAATAGGTTGCTGAATACTTACATGTCCGTTAATTGGTTCATGATCGCACCATGACTCAAGATAATTATGATCTGGACATACAAATTTACATACTGATGCTGTTTCATCTTCATATTCAGAAAGTGAGACCGTTAAAGGTATCTTCGCTATAGCTTTTGCTAAGTCTGAACCATTGGGTAAGCTATACACAGGATTTGATCCGTAAACAATTAAGGCTTCAACTTTGTTGGATTCAATTTCACTAATGAGGTTTGCAACTTCTTCATCATTACCTTGAAATAGGTTAAGCGGATTAGCTAAATCTATTGTTGATCCATAATTTCCTAACTCAACATTTATTGCATTAACAATTATTTGAATATTTGAATCATTTGAACCAGAAATTACAATTGAATTCCCTTTAGATTCTCTGAGGCTTTTAGCACACTTGATAATATTAGCTGTCGTTTCACTGCTTAATAAATCACTTGGCTTACCCCCTTTTAAAACTGAAAGAATTGAAGACGCAGTTACTCCTTCTTGAGAAGGTTTAACTTGGGAACGATAATCTGCATTTGCTCCAGTAAGTGAAAAGACAGATTCAAACTGATAATGTTTTGACATCCAGCCATTTTCTGGTTTTCTTGATTTACTGTAATCTGTACTGAATTTTGTTGGTAGCAACCAGTTAGAAATAAAATCAGCGCTTATAGAAACAATAACTTTAGCTTTATCAAAATGATAATTAGGAATAACTGCTGCACCAAAGCTTCTTTCATTTGCTTTTCTGATTCCATTGTATGATTTTGGATCATATTGAATGTGCTTGATATCTGATTCTATTTCTGATTCAATATCATTTTGACTATATGCACTAATAAAATCTTTAATTGCAGAATTAGTAGAAGGTGAAATTATAGTGTTGGTTAGAATTCTAATTTTTCCGTTGCTTGCAGCAATATCACTTAATTGCTTTTTAATTTTAGAATCTGAATCACTCCAAGATGTTTCTGTTTTGTTAGAAAGTGGATTCTCCAACCTTGCACTATTGTATAGATTAAGTATAGATGTAGATATTCTTGGAATTAATCCACCTGATGTTAATCCGTCTTTTTTACCTTTTAACCAAATTGGTCTTCCCTCTCTGGACTTAACTAAAATATTAGCAAAATCATTGCCATCATAATAAGTACTAGAATACCAGTTGGCAACCCCTGGTGTAATTTCTTCCGGTTTATTGACGTATGGTATTGATTTAATAACTGGGGCTTCACAAGACGCTAAAGTTGCAGCAGCAACACTGAAACCCATAAACTTTAAAAAGTCTCTTCTTCCACTTTTAAGATCATTAACACCATCACTTGACAAAAATTCATCAACAGGTATTTTTTCTTGAAACTCTTTTTGACTTGACTCCACAAACGTTGGTGTCTGATTTTTTTCAGAGTATCCTTTCCAATAAGTTTTTTTCGAGCTCATAAACTTTTAAATAAAAATTTTAATAATGACATTTTGCACATTCCCATCCACCAAGTTCTTTAACTGTCACTTTATCGTCTTCAAAGATCATATTGTTAATATCTGGTCTGTTTTTTAGTCTATTATGCATTTCTTCATAATAACCAGGTCTAGTTAAATCAACCTCTTTCTTATTGTGACATTCAATGCACCAACCCATAGTCAAAAGAGGTTTTGTTAATTGTATTAATCCTTTTTCCATTCCTTCATCCGTTTGGGCGTAAGCATTAACTTCATCAATAGTTGAAACCCTTCCAAGTGTGTACGTTTGAACTGGGCCATGACATTGTCTACAATCTATATTAGCTGTATTTGGATGAACGTGTTGAGCATGGCTGAAAAACACATGATCAGGCAAATTGTGAGCTTTGTTCCATACTAACGGGTTTTCTACCCTATCACCATTCTTATCAGTATCGTACTTCTGTTTGTCTTTATTGTATCCAGCAGCAGCATGTATCTTATCGATTTCTTTGGTACCATATTTGGGCCCTTCATGAACCATCTGATGGCAATTCATACAAACATTAACTGAAGGTAAACCTGCATGTTTTGACTTTTCAGCTGAATTATGGCAATATTTACATTCTATACCCATGTTGCCTGCATGAAGTTTGTGAGAATAAGCAACAGGTTGAGAAGGCATGTAATCTTGATAAACTCCAACTTGATAACCTCTACCTAATAATTCTACGCCAGCAAAAAGAGCAACAGAAATAATAATAAGGGTAAATACAAACCAGTTTCTAATGATCCACTCCTGGGCACTAGAAGCAAATGTTCTTTTAAAATCAACTTCAACTCCACTTTTTTCTTCAAGAGCAGAATTTAACTCTCTCCTGACACCCATTGTGGCAAAAAGTATAATCACTAAAACACCAGCAATTATCCACCACCAATAAGAAGCAGATTCTTCTTCATTAGTATAAACATAACCTTCAGTACCACCACCACCACCTGCAGCAGCAGGAGCAGTATAGCTATCAACATAGGAAAATATGGATGTAACTTCTTCTTTGGATAAATGTCCCTGAGGATTCATTGCAGTTGGTGACCAGTCCCAAATCTCTTTTGCCATTTTAGACTTTCCACTGTTGTACAATTCAGATGGATTCTTGACCCATTCATAAATTAAATCTTCTTCTCCTGCAGCTGTCCATTTTTCAAGGGCTCCTTGAAGTTTGGGTCCTGTTGCATTTTTGATTGGATTATGACAAGAGGCACAGTTAGCCTTAAAAAGCTTTTCACCATCTTGTGCATAATTATTTGGGATAAAAAAGGAAAGTAGAAATACTAGAAAAAATAATTTATCTAAATACTTTATTAAACTAAGTTTCATATTAAATGCCATAATTTAAATTGGTTATACCAATAAAACGAAAACAAATGTAATATCTAAGCCCAATTTCGATACATATGTTTCAATAATTTGTCACAGAATTATCTTAATTTAGAATCTTTCTAAATAAATGTAAGTTTAAAACCAATGTTAAGTATACCTTTAATTGGTTTTATTCAAATGAAATTATTGGTACGATAATGGTAGTGTTTGAAATTGTTTATTTTTGTTAGATAAGTAAATTGCATGCAAAACAGATATTTTATATTCTTGATTATATTGACTAGTTCATTACACAACTATAGTCAAGAAGATTGGACATTATTTCCCAAAAAAGACTCAATTAAAATTGATAGCTCTATTGTTTCTAAAGAAACAGACACAAATCAAAACAAAAATGAATATCTCCACAATACTGGAGAATTAACAATTAAAAAGAATAGCAAAATAGATTCATTAGCTGATTACATTAGAAAATATACAACCTTTCAAGGCTATACAGTTCAGCTAGTGGTTAGTCAAATTAATTCTGAAATTAAAGAAAACAGAAACAAATTCATTGAAAATTTTTCAGATGAAATTCTTTTTGATGAATATATTGCCCCTAATATTTACTTGTATGCAGGCAAATTTTACAATAAGAATGATGCCTATCATTTTAAAGAAAAAATAAGTTCTGTTTTTCAACACACCATGATAATTTCAAAAGGATTTCCTCACAACAATACCAAACAAAAAAAGGGAAGTCAAAATTGACTTCCCTTTTTTGTGAAATAAGTATTTGTTGATTTAGAAGATTGCTAAAAAATCAGCATTTTCAAAAAACTTTATAAATTCTCTGTCTATTTTAGCTTTATCTTTTAAGCTAGCATCTTTTTCAAAAGCTGATTTAAGGTTATCCATAACCATTTCTGAATTGTTAGTTCTTGCACCGATGATTGCTTTTAAATAATAATTTATTGCTGGATTGTCTTGATTAGCGTCCAAAGTTTGAGAAGCATCATCATTGTGTCCAGCCAATAGCTGAGCCAATGCTACGTTGAAAGATTTAGTCTCTCCCATGCTTGTAATTGCCTCTTCATATTTACCTTCTTCAATTTGAATAAGACCCATGTTGTATTTTGCCTCAGGTGTGTTTGAAGCAGATAACAATTCATTAACTCTATCCGTTGACTTCCCTTCATTTCTGTGAGTTACTGCACCCACATTGTTTGAAACTACAGCGTTATCCCCTATTGAAGCTGCCTTGTCAAATGCTTCAGTTGCACCAGCAACGTCACCCATCATATATAATGTAAAACCAACATTGTTTGAAGTTCTCCAATCGTTTTCAAAGATTCTTTGTGATTCTTTATATACTCTTAATTTGTCATTGATATTTTCTTCAAGGGTAGCAGACTTAAGAATTTCTTCAACGTTTAATGTGTCTGGATTTGACATAGCTAATGTTTTCAATTCATCATCGCTGTAACCTACTTGATCATAAGTAACAACTACTTGCGCTCTTCTTAGCTGAGGTAAAACTTCTTTTTCTAAAAACTTGTATGTTTTAGCCATGTTCCTGATTTCTTGTTCTCTTTTAGTTAAATCAGAAGTCATTTCAAGAACTCTTAATATCAACTCTTTATCTTCGTGTGTAGTTTTATTAACTTCTGTTTTAAAACCAGCCCAATCTTCACCTTTAGGGCTTAAAGTATAAAAAGCATCTTCCTTAGCAGCATCAAACTTCATTCTTTTAGCTTTTCCTATCAAAAATGATTGTGCACTTTTAGCTCTGTCTTCAGCTAGATTTGTATTTAGATCTACTTCTCCTTCTGGAGATGCATAAGATTCAATAGCTATTGATTTAACTTCAATTCTAGAACCTTCTTCAAGTGAAGATTTTACGAAATCCAAAAGTTCTTTTACGTCTTTATCTCTCATTTCTCTACTAGAAATATTCTTCTTGCCTTTGGCAAAATTTAAAGTACCAGATTTTGTAAACGTATTGACCCTTACAAACTCATCTTTTGCTAAAATAACATGGTCATCAAGATCCAACAATAATGGGCTGTCAATTGTTCCGTCAGCAATTTTATCAGTCAAGATTTCAGCAGCAACTTCTGTTCCTTTTTTCACAACAACTCTTACCTTAACCTCGCCTTGGCTCATACATTTCTGAAATGGAATTGTACTAGAATAAGAAAATGACATTCCTTCTTTTGGTACTACTTTTCCATTTCCAGCAGCTTTTGCACCTTGAAAAATTTCTGTTTGGAATGGAATTTCATTGCCATCATTGCAGAAATATATAGGCGTAACTTCAGCAACTGCTTTGGAGTTTAAGCCTTTTTCAATAAACTTTCCATTTATTTTAAGAGTCACCTCTCCGCCATGCATTTGTAATGGATTTTCTACGACAACATATTCGAGGTCTTCAATTACAGAACAACTATTAAAAGCTACTAACGCAACTAGAACAAAAATTGAACGTAAAGAATTGATTTTCAAGTTTTTCATTATGAATTTTTTGGTTTCTTTTTTGAAATTTCGTGCAAGTATAAGGACTATTTCCGACATATAAAAAACTGAAGCAACATATTACATCAAGTAATCATGTTTCTAAATTGACTCGTAATTAAGAGCTGGGTTAATACTTATTCTTCTTTGAGCAGAAATATGTGGCATAGAAAGCAACTTTTCAAAACTTTCTTTAAGGACAATCGGGGTTTCTAGACATATAGAATTTGCATCAATTCTTATTACTGGAATATTCAATTTATTCAACCATATTTCATACCCTTTAGCTAATTTTTCTAAGTAATTAATATTCATATTTCTTTCATAAGAACGTCCTCTTTTATGAATGTTATTCATTACATCATCAATGCTCCTGTCAATAAAAAATAAAATTTGGGGCTTAGGAAGGTTTTTAAATAAAACTTCAGATAAGTTATTTACAATAGAATATTCACTTTCATTTAAATTCATCTCCGAAAAAATCAAACTTTTACTTGGATAGTAATCAGAAACAATCAGTGAATCTTTTTCCTGGAAAAATTGATTTAATTGTTTACTTCGATCAATCAAAAATTGGATTTCTGAGTGAATCGCATAATCTCCTGATTTGTAAAATTCTTTTAAAAATTTGTTCTCACTAAATTCTTCTAATAGTAATTCAGAATCAAATGCTCTTGACAAAAACTTAGCAAGCGTTGTTTTTCCTGCTCCAATATTTCCTTCAATTGCTATGTAGTTATAGTCAAACATTAATTTTTTTTACTTCACTTTTATCTTTGCATTTATTTAGCAGCTGAACTGCGCTTAAGTTGATGCCTGGTATTTTTAACTCATCGTATATCTCTAACAATGGTAATATGGTAAATTTTCTTTCTGCTATTCTTGGGTGCGGCACAATCAATTTTGGATGTGAAATACACTCCTCGTTAAAGGTAAGAATATCAATGTCAATTAAACGGTCTTGATACCCATTTTTTGAATTTTTAATTCTCCCTATTTTTGTTTCCAAATTTTGAAACTTTTCTAATAATTCTAATGGCGAATCTAAAGATTCAACCAATAAAGCTCTATTAATGAATGAGTTTTCTGAATCATATCCCCAGGAATTTGATTCATAAAAAGAAGAAAATTTGATGATTTTTAAAAACAAAGACATCTCATTTTCAGCTTTGATGATGTTTTGAACTTTGTTCCCTAAATTTGAGCCTAATAACAAACAAGCCTTGTTATAACTATTATTAGATTTATTCATTACACATATAGATTCTTTATTAAATAATATATTTGATAAATTTACAGACTTAAAAATTAATTATGAAACCTTTCTGGCGGTCTTTTTGGGCATCAACTCTATCTTACATTGTTATTAGTTTAGTACTTTTTGTAATGGTATTTATAATATTTGGGGCTTTAAGCACTGCTCTAGTCAGTGGCAACAATACCAAAGTAAACGAGAACACAATTCTTACCATAGATTTAAATCAACTAATCTCTGAAAGGTCAGAACTTAAAATAAATAATAATATAATCACTCCTTTTGAAACAACACTAGGTTTAAAAGAAATAAAATCATCTCTTAAAAAAGCAATTAATGATGACAAAATAAAAGGCCTCTTACTTAACACAGAGAACATCATGATTGGAATTGCCAGTTTAGATGAGTTAAGAAGTGCTCTGAGCGATTTTAAAAAATCTGGAAAGTTTATTTATGCATATGCAGAAAATTATTCTCAGAAATCGTACTATTTATCAACTGTAGCTGATAAAATTCTTTTATATCCTGAGGGAATGGTAGATTTTAGAGGATTAAGTTCAGAGCTCATGTTTTTTAAAAATGCAATTGATAAACTAGAAGTTGATGTCCAAATCATAAGAGGATCCAACAATACGTTCAAAAGTGCTGTAGAACCATTTATGTATGAGAAAATGAGTCCAGCAAATAGAAAACAAATTAAAAAGTTATTGGATGATATATGGAAAAACATGATTTACAACATCAAAGATGAAAGAAATATTTCTTTAGAAGATTTAAATGAAATTGCAGATTCTATATACTGTAACAATGCGGAAAACACCTTAAAACACAAGCTAGTTGATGTGTTGGCCTACGAAGATGAGCTCGACTCAATTATTAAAGTCAACAACGGAATGGAATATGATAAAGAAGTACATTTTCTTGACTTTAAAAAGTACATGAGTAATGATATTTCCAACAAATTAGAAGAGCTTAACATTAACACAAAAAATATTGCCGTAATTTATGCTCTAGGAGAAATAATTAGTGGTGAAAGTGGACAGGGAAAAATGGGTTCAGAAACAATTGTTAAAGCCATTAGAAAAGCAAAAAATGACAGCTTAATTAAGGCTGTGGTGCTTAGAGTAAATTCACCTGGAGGAAGTGCTCTTGCTTCAGACGTTATGTGGAGAGAGATTCAATTAACAAAAAAAGTAAAACCAGTTATTGTTTCAATGGGTGATGTAGCCGCTTCAGGAGGTTACTACATATCTTGTGGTGCAGATCGAATTTTTGCAGGGGCTAACACTGTAACCGGCTCTATTGGAGTATTTGGTGTTATACCTAATTTAAACCCAATGCTCAAAAACAAATTAGGAATTACTATTGATAGAGTCGAGACCAACGAACATGCCTCCTTTTCAATGCTAAACAAACTATCTCCATTTGAAAGAAAAAAAATTCAACAAGGAGTAGATGACATATACGATGATTTTATTTCAAAAGTGGCTGAAGGAAGAGATGGTTTAAAAAAATCTGGAGTAGATGAGATTGGGCAAGGTAGAGTTTGGTCGGGTAAAGAAGCTAAAGACATAGCATTAGTTGACGAGATTGGAGAATTGGATGACGCTATTAAATATGCTGCTCAATTGGTGAATGTTGAAAATATTAAACTTTTAAACTTGCCAGCGGTCGAAAATAATGAATTGTTAGAACTTATTCAGTCGCTTGAAATGAGTGACAATTCTTCTGCAATTAAAGAAGATTTTATAACTAATATCAAAAATATTTTTAACCAAATTAAAGAATATAAATCAGTTGAAAGATATCAAACAAGAATGCCTTTTGAAATAATCATTGATTAAAAATGATTTTCAATCATTTTGATTTTATATTTGTATAAAAAATGAATCATGTCATCAGATAGAAACTTTCATGGGAGCACAGGAATAATAGGTTACATTTATGTATCTATTGCGTTATTGGTAATTTTTGGATTAGTCCTTTTTGGCTAGTCAACTGCGTTAATTAATGTTTCAAACCTTTGGGAAAACATTAAATTCGTTATTCTACACTTACCTTTCTAAGAGAATGGTGGAGATTGACCATTTTCTTGATCATCCTATTACTACTCAAAAGAATACTCTTTCCAACCTTATTAAATCAGCACATAAAACTGAATATGGGATAATGTTTGGGTTTAAAAGCATTGATTCTATTGAACATTTCAAAAAAAACGTCCCACTTAATAAATATGAAGATTTAAAGCCTTATATAAATAAAATGCAATTGGGTCAAAAAAATATTTTATGGCCCAACCAGGTTAAGTGGTATGCTCAATCTTCTGGAACAAACAGTATAGTTCCTAAACAAATTCCTATTTCTAAAGAAAATTTACACCAATGTCACTATAAAGGAGGGAAAGATCTTTTAGCACTATATTATAAGGAAAATCCTAACACTAAATTATTTACGGGAAAACACTTAATTGCTGGAGGCAGTACAGCCTTATTGCCCAGCACAAAAAAAACACAAATTGGAGATCTTTCTGCTATAATATTAAAGCACCTTCCATGGTGGTGTGAATGGAGAAGAAGCCCTTCAAATGTTAAAAAATTAATCACTGATGATTGGAAGCAAAAAATAGAACATATTGTTTCTTATTCTGTAAAGGATGACGTTCACATTGTTGCAGGAATACCAAGTTGGATCGTTTTGATTTTACAGGAAATTGTTGAGAGAAATAACCTTTCAAATGTTCATGAGGTTTGGCCAAACCTAGAGTTATATTTACACGGAGGAGTTCATATTTCTCCATATATGGAAAAATTAAAAGAGTTAATGCCTTCTAATAAAATGAACTTTTTCAGCAACTACAATGCTACTGAAGGATTCTTTGGCATTCAAGACAAAAACAATGCTGATGACATGTTACTCATGCTTGATTATGGTATTTTTTATGAATTCATTAAAAAAGAAAATTGGAATGAGTTAGAACCTCAAACAGAAGGTTTAGAAAGTGTCAAACTTGGAGAAGTTTATGAACTTGTTATCTCTACCAATAGTGGACTCTGGAGATACAGACTTGGTGATACTATAAAATTTACTAGTACAAATCCTTTTAGATTTAAAGTAATTGGAAGAACACAACAATTTATTAATTCTTTTGGCGAAGAATTAATGATGCAACAAGCTGAAATAGCAATTGGAATTGCTTCTAAAAAAGCAAATGCTCAAATTTGTGAATTTTCAGTTTGTTCAAGAGTAATTCCAACTAAACAAAGCATTGGATTTCACGATTGGGCAATTGAATTTTATAAAGCACCAGATAACATGAATTATTTCATAACTCAATTGGACTTGGAGTTACAAAAAGTAAATATTGATTACAAAGCCAAGAGATCTAACAACACAACCATTTCCTTGCCAAGGATAAATCATGTTAAAAAACACACTTTTTACAGTTGGATGAAAAAACATGGTAAATTAGGAGGGCAATACAAAGTTCCAAGACTAAGTGAAAAAACCATTTATATTGACGAATTACTTGAAATATCTTCAAACAGCTAGCCTGATAATATTTTTTAACTTTTCAATAAGTTCTCAGATTTCAATATCTAAAAATAGAGGGGTTAACAACAATAAACCTTTTGATTTTGTTGAAACTGATAATCAAGGATATCTTTATCTTGTACATGACGATCAAATATTAAAGCTCAATAAAGAGGGTGTTGAATTGTACCGATATTCAAACAAATCATTGGGAGAAATCGCAGAATTAGATGTATCCAACTCTTTAAGACCACTTGTTTTTTATAAGAACCAAGCAATAATTGTTTTGCTTGACAACACATTAAGTCAACAAGAAGATATAATTAGTTTGAGTGCTTTGAATTTAGATCAAGCAAACTGTATTGCAAATAGTAATTTTGATAACGGAATATGGTTTTATGACATTGCATTGAATGAAATTATTAAATTAAATAGTAAGTCGCAATTTCAATTTAAAAGTGGTAATCTATCTGCAATTTTAACTAATGTCAGCCTCCCCATTGTTGCCATGGAGGAAAACAATGGAAACCTTTATGCACAAACATCAAACGAAATTTTAGTTTTTGATCAATATGGAAGTTTAGTTCACAACTTAAATATCAGTACCAATTCAAAGCCGATATTTACAAAAAATTCAATATTGTATACAGAAAATAACTTTCTTAATACTTATGAAATATTAGATTTTCAATTAACAAAAACGGAAATGGAGTTTTCCTACGATTACATAAGAGGAGGAAAAACTATTTTAGTTGGTATATTAGATGATCATATTGATTTACTTGAATTAAAAATAAATAACTAAAGTTATCAACACAACCATAATTTGAAAGTGTATTTTTTCTACTTTAGTTGATATCATTAATTTAGAACTATGCATGTAGCCATTGCTGGAAATATTGGAGCTGGAAAAACTACTTTAACTAGCTTATTAGCCAAACACTACGGATGGGAGACACATTTTGAAGATGTGGATGACAACCCTTATTTATTAGACTTTTATGATGAAATGCAACGTTGGTCATTTAACCTTCAAATTTACTATTTAAATAGTCGTTTTACTCAGATTCAAGAAATCAGAAAGAATAGCAATACGGTCATTCAGGATAGAACTATATATGAAGATGCTTTTATTTTTGCCCCAAATCTCCATTCAATGGGATTAATGACAACTAGAGATTTTGAAAATTATTTTAGCTTATTTAACTTATTAGAGTCTTTTATTTCTGCGCCAGATTTATTGATTTACTTACGAGCAAGTGTTTCTAAGTTGGTACACAATATTCAAAAAAGAGGTAGGGACTACGAAGAAAGTATACGACTTGACTATTTGAAAAGGTTAAATGAACGCTATGAGGCTTGGATTTCCACCTACGACAGAGGAAAAGTATTGATCATTGACGTAGATGAAAATTCGTACCATGATAACCCTGAAGATTTAGGGAAAATCATTTCTAAAATAGATGCCGAGGTTAATGGCCTATTTTGATTTTTGCATTACATATTTGAATGTTGTTGTTTCACCTGATTGAACAGCAACTATCTCAATGTAATCCCAACCGTTTTTATCCATAAAATTTAAGGCGTGCACAGCACTATTAAATTTCACAACTTTTTTATCAGGTGTCATGATATTTTGTCTCTTTAAAGAAAATGCTTGACCATAATCAACATAAACTTTAACTTTAGTTGGATTTAAAGCAGACCCTACTCTTAATTCTACATATTGAAGGTCTAATTCATTAATGTCTTGATCATTAACAAAAACATGTTGAGCACTTGCAACATTAGAGCTCATAAAAAACAAGCCTGATAATAGTGCTGAAAAGATAATTTTTTTCATATTGTATATTTTTTAATTATACTTCTAAACTACATTAATTACTTTAGATAAAAAAGTAAATTAAAACATTGAATAACCCTACATTAATAATATTAGCTGGAGGAATGAGCTCAAGAATGGGTTTTGATAAAGGGTTTATTAAATACAAAGGCAAATACCTAATTCAACATTTAATTGATGAAAATGCGTCTTATTTTAATGACGTCATGATTTCATCGAATAATACAAATTACAACATATTTAATCATAAAGTGATTCCTGATAAAATTGATCAAATTGGACCAATAGGAGGTATTTATTCTTGCCTTTATGAATCAAAAAGTGATTTAAATATTGTCATTAGCTGTGATAGCCCATTGATACAATTGAAAATTCTCAAAAAAATTCTTTTGCATTCTGCAAACTCAGATGCTGATCTAATTTATTCTACTTATAAAAATAAAACGCACCCTTTTCCTGGATGTTTCAATAAAAAAATAATTAGTAGGCTTAATAATGTAATTGATAATGGAGAGAGAAAGCTGCTTTCTCTTCACAAATATTTCAAAATGGATTTTGTTGATTTTAGTGCTGAAAAAAAAGATTTTTTTTTAAACTTGAACTTCCCAGATGATTTAAAAAAAATTAAATGAAAGTTTTTGTAAAATATTTTGGTTTGATAAAAGATGAAACGCTATTGAATGAGGAATTAATTGAACTCAATCCCAATACCTCTGTTCAGAATTTCATTAAAGATAAATTAATTACTAAATATCCTTCGTTGTCAATGATTGACTTTAGAATAGCAATTAACAACGAATTATGTGAAAATAATCAAGAAATATCAGATGAGGATAACTTGAGTGTATTACCGTTTTTTTCTGGAGGATAATTGAATCCTAAATTCACATATAACGACTACTTTAAACGTCAAATACAATTGTTGGGCAATGAAAAACAATTGAAATTAAAAAATAGTAAAATATTAATAATTGGTGCAGGTGGGTTAGGATGTAATGTATCTCATCAATTAGCCAATAATGGCATAGGGACTCTTGGTTTAATGGATGGAGATACTATTTCTTTAAGTAATCTTCATCGACAAAAAAACTATTTAATTTCTGATATTAACAAAAACAAAACAACAACACTTATCAATGTTATTTCTAGGAACAATCCTTTTGTTAAAATAACAGATTATCCATTTTACTTAACAGAAAATACAGATGCATCTTTATTTAATAATTACGATATAATTGTTGATTGCACAGATCATCATGATACGAAATTTCTGATAAATGATATTTGTGTTCATTACAATAAAACTTTAGTATTTGGAGCAATTCAAAAAAAAGAAGGGCAAGTGAGTGTTTTAAATTTCCAAAATGGCCCAACATTAAGGTGTGCTTTTCCAAACAATACTCATCAGACTAATATTTCGTGTGAAGAATTAGGAACTATGGACATAATAACATCGACTGTTGCTTCAAAGCAAGTTGCTGAATGTATTAACTTAATTGCTTTCAATAAAACAACACTTAGCGGAAAATTAATGCATATTGATGTAATGAATCATCAAACAAACATTTTCAAAATCATAAAGAAAAAAAATAATCAAAAATTTAATCCTATTAAAATTTCCAATGAGAGTAAATTTATTTCTGCAAAAGAATTTAATACTGCAATAAACTCAACTGAATATGATTTTATTGATTTAAGAAACAAGGAAGAAGTTCCTAAAATTCATCACTTAAATTTAAAAAACATTAAACTTCAAGATCTTAAAAATGAATTTCACAACATAAAAGCAAATAAAAAATTAATTGTTTTTTGTCAATCAGGAAAACGAAGTTTAAGTGCTGTTAAAATACTAAACCAAATGGGATTTACTGATGTTTTACATTTAGATGGAGGAGTTAACTCTTTAAAAAAAAATAATCTATGAAAAAAAGTTTTATCGAAGGCCCAATACCGGCTGAAAAAATTGCAAATTCAATTGCACACCACAAACATAAAACTAATATTGGGGCACATGATATTTTTCTTGGTCAGGTTAGAGAAGATTCAATTGGTGAATTTACCGTTAAATCAATTGACTTTGAAGCCCAAGAAAGTTTGTCTGAAAAAGTGATTCATGAAATTAGAGAAGAAGCTTTTGCTAATTACTCATTAACTTGTTTACATATTTATCATAGCTTAAATAATGTTCCTGTTGGAGAACTTTGTTTCTATGTATTTGCCTCTTCTCCTCACAGAGATGCTGCTTTTAAAGCAACTAGATATATTGTTGAAGAATTTAAAAAAAGAGTTCCTATTTTTGGGAAAATAAATCTTTCGAATGGAACGTATGTTTGGAAAGAAAATAAAACTAAATGAAAGATATAACCTCCAAGATTTCTACACTAAGAATAGCTACAGCATCAGCAAAAGTTAAAGTTTCTTCAAAAAAAACAATAGAAGCCATAAAAAACAATACGGTTCCAAAAGGCAATGTATTGGAAATGTCAAAAGCCGCAGGCTTATTAGGTGTTAAAAATACTCCTCTAATTTTACCTGATTGCCACCCCATACCAATTGAAAGCACAAAAATTGATTACACAATTAATAATGACGAAATAACAATTAATGTTACTGTAAAAACCATTTACAAAACAGGTGTCGAAGTTGAAGCAATGCATGGAGCAAGTGTTGTTGCATTAAATATATATGACATGCTTAAACCTATAGATAAAGGAGTATTTATTAGTGATGTGAAATTAGAAAATAAAAAAGGTGGAAAATCTCAATACAGTAAAGATATAGACCCAAACTTAACCGCAAGTGTTATTGTTTGCTCTGATAGTGTATCGGCAGGAAAAAAACAAGATTTTGCAGGAAAAGCCATCATTTCTGAATTGAAAAATCATCAAGTTAATGTGAATGATTATGTGATAATTCCAGACAATGAGAACGATATAAAAACTCAACTTCAAGAAGGAATAAATAAAAAAATTGACCTCATCATTTACACTGGAGGAACAGGATTATCCAAAACGGATATAACGCCAGAGACACTACTACCTTTGATAGAAAGACGAATTCCAGGAGTTGAAGAAGCAATGAGAAGCTACGGCCAAAACCGAACGCCCTATGCTATGTTATCAAGAAGTTTAGCTGGATTAATTGGCGATACTTTGGTTTTATCTCTACCTGGATCTACAGGAGGGGCTAAAGAAACCATGCAGGCTATTTTCCCAAGCATTTTACACGTGTTCCATATAATTCAAGGAGGCAAAAGGCATTAACCTCCAATAGCAATCATGGTTCTATTTTTGTTGTAGATATGACTATCCTTTTCAAAAGAATTAATACCACCATGATTTTTAAATTTTGCATTGATATTTTTTAAAATTAAGGGTTTAATGTCTTTCCCTTCTCTTAAAGGAGAAAGCAAATTCATTTCATTAGTTGAAAACAAACAATTCTTTAATTTCCCATCTGCTGTCAATCTAATTCTATTACATGAATCACAAAATGGATTTGTAATTGTATTAATAAAACCAAAAGTTCCAATGTAATTGCCTATTTTAAAATTTTTGGAAGTGGAGTTAGGCTCATCTTTCAACTTAAAACAGGCTTGTCCATACTCAGAACTGAGTAAATTGTCAATTTCTCGCTGAGTGACTGTTAGGTCTTTCCTCCATTTATTCCCATCAAATGGCATGTATTCAATAAATCGAATATTAACTTTTTTTTGCTGAGTGAGTTTAATAAAATCCAATATCTCGTTGTCATTTTTGCCTTTAATGAGTACAACATTTAACTTAACTTCATCAAATAAATCAATTGCCTTATCAATGTTTTGATAAACTAAATCAAAATGGTCGCGTCTTGTTATAAGACTAAACTGGTGTTTATTTAATGTATCAAGACTGATATTGATTTTTTTTACTCCTGCTTTTAATAAAGTTTGAAAATACTTATGTAGTAAAATTCCATTAGTGGTTATAAAAATTTCTACACCAAGCTTAGAAAGTTGGTTTATAATATTATTAAAATCTTTTTTAATTAAAGGCTCCCCACCAGTTAATCTAATCTTTTTCACTCCCAGTTCCACAAAGGTTGAAGCAATTTGAATTACCTCTTCAGAAGTCATAAATTCCTTTTTCGGTCTTAAGGTAATTCCTTCTTCTGGCATACAATAGGTGCACCTTAAATTACAACGATCGGTTAAAGAAATTCTAAGATAATCGTGCTTTCTACCAAAAATGTCAGTTATTTTATCTGATTGTTTATCCACTAAATAAAATTATAAATTTATCTCCATGATTTCAGTAAATGAAGCTATTAAAATAATAGATGCAAATGGTCGTACTTTAGCTGCTAAAAAAATTAGCACTTCTGACGCGCTTGGGTACACATTGGCAAAAGACATCCAATCTAATTTAAATTTTCCACCATTTAATCAATCAGCAATGGATGGTTATGCCTTAAATTACAAAAAGGGATCAACTAAATACCTTATTAAAGGAGAAGTTAAAGCTGGAGATAAAAATTTGAAGCTCGAAATTAACTCTGGCGAAGGGGTGAGAATTTTTACGGGGGCGAAAATCCCCGACTCTTGTTCCACGGTAATTCAACAAGAATGGTGCAAACAGGACAATGATGAAATAATTTTCATCAATGACCCTAAAGACAACTTAAACTTTAGAAAAACAGGAGAGCAAATTAAAAAAGGAGAATTAGCACTTAAAAAAGGGACACAACTTTCTCCCGCCTTGATTGGATATCTGATTGGCATAGGGGAACATCAAGTAGAAGTTATTAGTAACCCTTCCGTTGGTATCGTAATCACAGGAAATGAGCTAGCTCAGCCTGGTGAAGAACTTAAGGAAGGTAAAATATTTGAAAGCAATTCTTTTATGCTAATTGCAGCATTAAAAAAATACAACTATACGAATATTAAAGTGTACAAAACGCTGGATGAATTTAACCAAACAAAAAATAAAATTAAAGCGGCTATTGATGAAAATGATGTTGTTTTGATTTCTGGTGGGATTTCAGTTGGAACATATGATTTTGTAGAACAATCTCTGAACGAAATTGGAGTGGAAAGACAATTTTATAAAGTAAAACAAAAACCTGGTAAACCATTGTTTTACGGTGTTTACAACAACAAACATGTTTTTGGACTTCCTGGGAATCCAGGAGCTGCTTTGACATGCTATTATATATATGTATTAAGATTACTCTCTTTAATTTCTAGAAAAAATTATCCATTAGAAGAAATCAATGTATGTCTAAATAAAGAGTATATCAAAAAATCTGGGAGATCTGAGTTTTTAAAAGTATTTGTCAATGATGGTTTTGCAGAAATATGTAAGTTTCAAAACTCTTCAATGCTTAGAGCTTTTGAAGATGCAAATGCCTTAGTGTATGTAGATGAAAATAAAAAACAGATAAGCCCAAACGAGAATGTGTGTGCTTATTTATTATTGTAAGAATTCATTGTTCTGTCAATCCCAATAGTACAAAATGACTTGATAATATCTTGTGCAGTATTTATTTTATCCTTGATAAAATTTAGCTCATCTGAGGACCAATTCCCTAAAACAAAATCAACTTGTTTGCCTCTAGCATAGTTATTGCCAACGCCAAACCTAAGTCGAGAATAGACGGTTGAACCCAGCACTGACTCAATATCTTTTAACCCATTGTGCCCACCAGAACTTCCTTTGGGCTTTAATCTTAGAACACCTAGATCAAGACTTAAATCGTCCGTAACAACCAATAGGTTTTCATTTAAAACCTTAAGCTGCTTGAGCCAATAATTAACTGCCTTTCCGCTTAAATTCATAAACGTATTTGGCTTCAAAAGATAAATGGTTCTACCCTTAAATTTAAAACTGGTTACCTCCCCTAAGCGTTCTGTTTTAAAAAAAACATTGGACGAGCTTGCTAACTCGTCCAATACTTTAAACCCTATATTATGTCGGGTGTTATGATATTCGATTCCTGGATTTCCTAGACCTACTACTAGATATTTCATTGGAAATCAGAGAAGTTTATTCTTTTGATCCTTCTTCAGATCCTGCTGAATCTCCTTCTGCAGATGCTTCAGCACCTTCTGCGCCTTCTTCTTCTTCTTCTTCTTCTTCTTCTACTGCCGCTCTTGCTGTTTGAACTCCAACAACAACTGCGTTTGATGGATCTAAAAATTTCAGGCCAGAAATAGATAAATCAGAAACTCTTTTCTTGTGTCCAATTCTTAATGGGGTAATATCAATGTTGATGTCATCTGGCATATCACCAACTAAGCCCATTACATGTAGCTTTCTGAAGTTTTGTCTTAACCTTCCACCATTTCTTACACCTCTTGAAAAGCCAGATAATGTAACTGGTAATTTAACTTTAAAAGGGTTACTTTCATTGACCTCAAAAAAATCAATGTGTAAAATTCTATCTGTTACAGGATGAATTTGTGTTTCTTGAATGATTGCTTTTACTTTTTTTCCATTTACATCTAGATCTATTAAGTAGACATTTGGTGTAAAAACTAATTTTTTTGCTTCATTTTCACTTATTGAAAAATGTACTTGTTCTTTACCTCCGTAAAGAACTGCTGGAATTCTATCTTGGTTTCTTAATTCCGTAGCACCTTTTTTCCCTACGCTCTCTCTAGAAGAACCGCTCAACGATACTGTTTTCATAACTTATTTGATTTTTAGTTTGCAAACACAAAGTGCTTGCTTATTGATTTATAATTTATATGTTGTTTCATGACATCACTGAATAAATCAGCAATCTCAAGTACTTTAATTTTACTATTTGGTTTGGCTAATTGAATAGTGTTTGTAACAACTAGCTCCTTAAGTACACTGTTTTCTATTCTTTCGTGAGCTGGTCCTGAAAGAATTGGATGTGTGCAACAAGCTGAAACTGATTTTGCTCCGTTGTCAATAAAAAGCTGTGCAGACTTTGTCAATGTTCCAGCAGTATCAATCATATCGTCAATTATAACGACATCTTTACCCTTAACATCACCGATTATGGTCATGTTTTCAATCTCATTTGCTTTTTTTCTTTGCTTATAACAAAGTGCTAAATCTACATCTAAAAACTTAGAATAAGCATTGGCCCTTTTAGACCCTCCAGCGTCAGGAGCAGCAATTACTAAATTTGACAAATCTTTTGTTTTAAGATATGGGGCAAATAGAGTTGACGCAAATAAGTGGTCAACTGGAACTTCAAAAAATCCTTGAATTTGATCGGCATGCAAATCCATTGTCATTACTCTATCAATTCCTGCTGTCTCTAGAAGATTAGCTACTAATTTTGCTCCTATAGCAACTCTAGGCTGATCTTTTCTATCCTGTCTAGCCCAACCAAAATAAGGAACAACTGCAATAATTCTTCTTGCTGAAGCTCTTTTTGCAGCATCAATCATTAACAATAATTCCATTAAATTATCTGCTGGGGGAATGGTGCTTTGTACAATAAATACGTCACATCCTCTAACGGTTTCATTTACAGATACCTGAAATTCACCATCACTAAACTGTTGTAGTTCACATTTAGCTAATGGTTGACCAAAAGATTTTGCAATTTTTTTTGCTAAAACCCTTGAGGAAGAACAGGAAAGAATTTTTACTCTACGTGCCATTGGGGTGCAAATGTAAACTATTTTGGAGTTAAATAAACATTATTAACCATAATTTAATCTGTGTTTAAAACCTTACCATTTTCATCATAATAGATTTCTTTATCAAGAATACCCATCTTATAAAACAGCTCGCTCTCAAGTTTACCACTTTTGTAGAACTTTTCCCATTCCAACTGGTCTGAAACCTCAACACTCCAAAGTTCTTCTGCTTTAAGCATTCCTCTTCTATCAAAATATTTCCACACTCCTTCCTTAATTTCACCGTTAATCATCCCAAAGCTTTTTATTCTATCGTTGGTATGATAAGTTCTGTAAACTCCTTTCCCCTGCTTAAATTTCTCCCTTGTTATTACTTTTCCATTTGTTGTATAGCTGACCCTTTTGCCATGAATCCTTCCTTTTTTAATGGGCTCTTCTCCAACAAACCTCCCTTTCTCATTTTTTACAAATCCAATACCTGTATATCTTTCTCCTCTGTAAAAGTATACTCCATCTTGCATTACCAACTCTTTTACTAATACCATTTTAGGTTGAGAAAGCCCAAACAAAGGGAACATCAATAAAATTATAGTTATGTGAAATACCTTAATCAATAGTGTAATATAATTGCTATTTATGTTTTAAATGTAATAAATAAGATTTTAAAAATTAAATACGCTTATTCTGAAATAATTTTTGGAAGAATGAAAATAGATTTTAAATTCGCTGATAACACTAATGCCGAAGTGGCGGAACTGGTAGACGCGCACGACTCAAACTCGTGTGCCTTCG
>JBELEU010000007.1:0-26981 GCA_042093455.1 Crocinitomicaceae bacterium
GAACCTTCGACCCCCTGATTATGAGTCAGGTGCTCTAACCAACTGAGCTATGGGACCAAACTAAATAGTAAACTTTAGTCTTTTATGCACCAACTAATAAAATTAATCAGTCAAAAATTATAGCACATGTACTATAATGGTCGGCAAAAATGCAAAAAAAAACAATATAAATAAGATGAAAATTATATAAACTTTAAAAATGGTTAGACTTGATGTATATATTTCATTTAGATTTATAAAGGCATAATTATTGTAATACTGTATAAATATGATATTACTTATTACAATTTAAAAATTACCATCATGGTTAAATCAATTTTATATATCCATATAATTATTCTGTTTTTGTCTTCATCGATTCTTGGTCAAAAAAAATTAACTCCGTCCAGTAGCAATACACTTGTAATTCTGGAAGTACTTAACCCTGATGATTCACCATACAAAAATGCTTTGGTTAAGTTGAAAGATGATAACATGAATGAGTTTAAAGCAACAACTAATAGCAAGGGTGTTTTAAAAGTATTAGTGCCGGTTGGAAACAAATACATGGTTAACTGCAGTGGTTTAAAAAATGAACTTTTAATCAACATAAGCAACAGAGGATACGCCACTTGGTCTGGGACCAGATATACCCATAGGTTTATAGAGTTTACTTTTAATTTTAAAGATTATCAAAACCAACCGGTTGATCAAGAAAAGATATTTACTGTTTTAGATTCTGGAGATTCATTGGTTGAAAAAACAGATCAATATGGAAAAGCTAAATTTTTCGTTCCTATTGAAAGAGCCTTTGAAGTAAGTACAAAACACAAGGTTATTAAGAGTTTTAATATTCCTGATGATGGCTACGAAGCAATTTCATTGAACTTTAAATACCAAGGACAAAGTAGCAAGTCCATAGAAAACGAACAAAAAGAAGCTCAATTGGCTCAGATTGAATATGAGAAACAACAAAAAATAAGAGATTCCATACGTGCACGTGAAGATTCTGTTCGTTCAACTCAACCTACAGTCATAATATTTTTTGCTTCAGATAGTGAAATGAGGCATCTTGGAGAAATAAGCGTATTTGATGGCAACAAGGATGGTGTTAAGCTTGGAACTGTGAATTCTGTTTGGAGTTGTCACTCTGGTCCAGCAGTAAAAGACGCGGAGGTGAAATTTGAAAAAATGAAAGGTCATTATTCTTACTATGCAAAAAGTAGTCAAGGTTACGAGTGGGAAGGCTCTTATGAAATAACAGGTGGCGGATGGGAACGAATAATTTTAGAAATCAGTGATGGTAAAAAAGCTATGAATTAACCCTTTTATTATATTATATAATGGCAGAAATAAAAAATATAATTTTTGATTTAGGTGGTGTAATTTTAAACTTAAACTACCAACTCACATCTAAAGCTTTTCAAAAATTAGGGGTCAATGATTTCGATAATTATTACTCACAAAAAGAACAAAACACACTGTTTAATTCGTTCGAAAAAGGCTTAATCTCAACAAAACATTTTATTCAATCTGCTCAGCAGTTATTTGCAAATAACTTAGCTGAAAATGACATTATAGATGCTTGGAACAGCATGCTTCTTGATTTACCTGAACATCGCTTAAAGTTGTTGCAGGAATTAAAGAAAAATTTAAACTTATTTCTTCTTAGCAACACCAATGAAACGCACATTGCTTTTTTTGAAAACGAAATGAAAAAAAGGGACCAGCTAGAAACTTTCCATGATTCTTTTGAAGAGATTTATTATTCATCAAGAATTGGGCTAAGAAAGCCTGATTTAGAATGTTTTAAATATGTACTTAAAGAAAATAATTTAATAGCACAAGAAACTCTATTTATTGATGATTCAATTCAGCATATAATTGCTGCTAATGAACTAGGGCTTAAAACATACCACCTTCAAAAATCAGAAGAAATTAGCTCAATTTTTCCTGGCATAATTCAATAAGAACCCCATTAGTTGTTTTCGGGTGTAAAAAACAAATCAACTTATTATCTGCTCCTTGCTTAACCTCACCAATCTGCTGAAAACCTTCATTTGTGAGTCGTTTTAGTTCATGATGAATATCATCAACATGAAAAGCCATGTGGTGCATCCCTTGTCCTTTTTTATCGATGAATTTAGCAATAGCACTGTCATATCTTGAAGACTCTACTAGTTCTATTTTAGTTTCTCCTACAATAAAAAATGAAGTTTTAACCCCTTCACTTTCTACTGTTTCAATCTTATAATGATTCTTACCTAACAGTTTTGAGAATAAAGAATTGGATGACGCTAAATCGCTCACTGCAATTCCAATGTGCTCAATTTTTCTCATAAAAAAAAATGGAATTAAAATTTACTTTTTGTTAACTACCTCTCCTGTTTTTGAGTCGTAATTCACGTAAAATAACCCTTTGTTGAGGTTGTCTACGCTTATTGATCGGCCAAAACCTTTCTTTACCAGGTTTCCATAAGTATCATAAATCTCATACAGAGTTTCTGAAGAAAAATCCAATGTATTTTTCAATTTTGGGTTAGGAATTGATACAGCTTGTTTTTCTGGATTGATACACGTTACACTTTTTGTAAACCTTGGTCGACCGGTATAGTCAACTTGTTTTGCTCTAAACTTATTTTCTCCAGAATGAATGTGAGACCCAACGTTAAATTTGTAACTGTTGGATTCTATTTTTCCTTTTCCGTCTACTTCGCCAACTTTAACCCACTTGTTCCATCGGTACTGTTCAATTACATATGTTAATTCACCTTGTTCCTTTGTTGTAGTCCATTTAAAAACTTGATTATTTTCAATTTCAATACTCACGTCCTCAAAAGTACTTTTAGGTCTAAGTACTTCTGGATTAAGTACTTTAGGTGAGCAATCTAATTTGTGTAATATTTTGACAGAAACTGGATCGCCTGGTTTTAAATCAGTATTGGCAAAATCAATTTCAAAGGCACTTGAATTAACCTGATCAGTTGTAACGTCATCATTAACATATACTGCTATGACACAAAAACCTACACCAGATCCTGAGAATGGGTTTTGGATGTATAAATTTTTGCCCTGATAATGCCCGTCCAGAACAACATTTGTTTCATTTCCTTGAGAGAAAGAAAATGTTGTAATGAAAAACAACAAAACAGATGATATGAGTGCTCTTTTCATTAAATACTAAATAACGTTAGATTCAACCATAATTTAGAACAATAATAATTGCAATTTTATAGAATTCAAAGCATTATATGATTTGTTTTTATCTTAATATAATTTCTATCATCAAGTTTTTGAAAACTCTTAAATTAAATGTAAACTTGTGTTGCTATGAATTTCTACATTCTCAATAAGAAAATCCAAAACCTTATAATTTCAGTTTTTTTAAAATTGAGTTCATTTAGTTTTCTTATTATTTTGTTAGTTGGACTAATAAAATGTGAAAGTTCACCCGAAGAAAAACTTAATAATGACCCCATTCTTAAACAAGACAATCCAATGCCGACAGTTGGGGGAGTCATCAGAATAGCAGAAAACGATTGCTACAATACTCTTTTCCCTGCAGAAATTGAAGAAACTGTGTCCTTTAAAGTTATCACACAGATGCACGATGGTTTAGTAGCTCTAAACCCTAAGAATCTTTCTGTTGTCCCTGCAATAGCAAAGAAATGGGAAGTAAACGATGCTCAAACTACTTATACATTTCAACTAAATGATAATGTCTTTTTTCATGATGACCCATGTTTTTCAGACGGGAAGGGAAAAAAAATAACGTCACAAGACTTTCTATACACCTTTCATTTACTTTGTGGGAACTTGTCTTCAACTGGATACAATGCATTAAACGAAAAAATTCTTGGTGCGGCTGAATTTCATTCAGGAAAAAAAGAAACCATTTCTGGTATTAAAATCATGAACGACTCTGTCTTTTCAATTGAACTAATTGAACCTGCATCCTCTTTTATTCACTTGCTAGCATCGCCTCTAGGTTCGGTTATAAGCAAAGATGCTTTTGAGGCATATGGTAAAGGCTTAAAAGTTGGCGCTGGGCCGTTCATTTATGGTGAACTTGACAATGATTCCTCTGAACTTAAACTATACAAAAACAAAAATTATTATCAAAAGGATCTGTTTGGTAATCAGCTTCCCTATTTAGATGAAATCAGTTTTACCTTTGAATCAAGCGAAGAAACAAGAGAAGAGTTATTTTCCACAAGAAAACTTGACTTACTTCAAGGTGTTTCTGAAATTTATCTTGAGAAGTTTTTTGTCGAAAATCAAAAAACATTTATGTCAAGAGAATTTATGGTTGATAGAAAAGATGTTTTAGCGACAGATTGTTATGAATTTAACAACATCAATGAACCTTTTAATGACGTAAGAGTTAGAAAAGCTTTTAATTACGCAATCAATAAAAAAAAGCTAATCGAAAACGTATTGGATAACCAAGGGAAAATTGGACTTAAAGGAGTTGTTCCAAACATAAAACTATTTAAAAACTACAATTACGATTCTATAAGCGGTTATCCTTACAACCCTTCAAAAGCAGCAAAACTTCTCAGTGAAGCAGGCTACCCTAATGGCAAAGGGTTTCCTGAGGTTCTGTTAGAACTCAACGTTGGTAATCCCACTCAATTAGAAGTTGCAAAAGAAGTGCAAAGCCAATTGCTTATGGCTCTAAACATAAACATCACCATTGAACAAATTGAAATGTCTACTTTGATTAATCGTGCTGCTCTTGGAATATCTCAAATGAATCACTTTACTTGGGTAAGTGAATATCCATCACCTGCAGACTTTCTGAATGTTTTCTATAGTGGCAACGCTCCTTTAGATCCTAAAGAACGTGCTTGGCCTAACACCTCTAGATATAAAAACAAAACTTTTGATAAATTGCTAAAACAAGCTATTTCAACAACGGATGAAGCTGATAGATATGATCTTTTTTCCCAAGCTGAGCAAATATTGATTGACGATGCTCCTGTTGCCGTTCTTTGGTATCCAGAAATTTACAATATTTATCACTCTTCTGTGAAAAACCTTTCTTTCAATGAGCTCTATTATTATGACTTTAGCTCAGTATATATTTCTAAATAATGTTTGGACTTTTTAAAAAAAAATCAGAAGAAGAAATTCTTTTAAAAAAATACAATAACCTTATAAAAGAGGCTTATAATTTATCACACTCTAATAGAAAAGCTAGTGATGCTAAAACCAAAGAGGCCAATGATATTCTTGATAAAATCGATTTATTGAAAAAAAATAAGAGTAATCAATAACCAACTATTTAATAAACTCCTCTAACATTGGCCAGTAAAGAAAACAATAAACTTAAAGACCGCCAACTGAGAGAATCTATCTTAACTGTTTTAAGTAAAGATCCTGAAAACAACTATAATTATAAACAAATTGCTGCAGTTTTAGGAATTAAAGATCCGTTTATAAGGAAACGAATTGTTAAAATTCTAGAACAACTTGACGCTGACAAAGTGTTGCAACAAATTTCAAGAGGAAAATTTATGCTCAAAAATAGCTCAAATGAACACGAGGGGGTATTGCAATTTGTTTCAAGAGGAGGGGCATACTTTATTTGTCCTAATATTGAAAAAGATGTATTTATTCATTCGAGTAAACTGAGAAATGCGCTTAATGGAGACAAAGTTTCAGTTAAAACTGTGATGTATAAAGGAAAGACAGAAGGACAAGTCATAAAAATTATTGAACGAGGAAAGACAGAATATATTGGCCTCATAGAAAAATCAAATGATTTCTACTTTTTAAGGCCTGATGACCGATTATTAAATCTTGATTTTTACATACATAAAAAACATTTAAATGGGGCTAAAGACGGACAAAAGGTTAAAGTAAAATTCTTGTCGTGGCCAAAAAATGTCAAAAGCCCTCAAGCTGCGGTTGTTGATGTTTTAGGAACTCCTGGAGAACTGAATGTTGAAATGAATTCAATATTAGCTGAATTTGGATTTCCTCTAAAATTCCCTAATAAAGTGGACGCTGAAGCTGAATCAATTGATGAACCCAACTATGATATTGAAGCACAAAAAAGAAAAGACTATAGGAAGATAACTACATTTACTATTGACCCAGTTGATGCAAAAGATTTTGATGATGCCCTTAGTTTTAGAGAACTTAAAAATGGCAATATTGAAGTAGGTATACATATTGCCGATGTTGGTCATTATGTAACTGAAAATTCCCACCTTGATAAAGAAGCTTTTTATAGAGCTAATAGTGTTTATTTGGTCGACAGAGTGATTCCTATGTTACCTGAGAAATTAAGTAATAAACTTTGTTCATTAAGGCCTCATGAAGATAAATTAACTTTTTCTGCCATTTTTGAGTTAACTGAGAAAGCTGAAGTCCAAAAGTCTTGGTTTGGGAAAACGATAATTCATTCTGACCATAGGTTTACTTATGAAGAGGCTCAAGAGATTATTGAAGGTGAAAAAAATAAATTGGACAAAGAAATACTGACCTTAAATAAACTTGCTGAGCTATTAAGGAAGAAGAGAATGAATAAGGGAGCTTTAAATGTTGAAAGTCAGGAAGTTCGTTTTCAACTTGATGAAACTGGAGATCCAATAGGAACTGTTTTAAAAGTCTCTAAAGCTGCTAATAAATTAATTGAAGAGTTTATGCTATTAGCAAATAAGCATGTAGCAATGTTTACTGGGAAACCTGAAAAAGACAAACTAATTAAACCTTCAATATATAGAGTTCATGATGAACCTAATCCAGAAAAAATTAGTGACTTAAAAAATTTTCTTGGGGCTATGGATTATCAAATAGTAAGAGAAAAAAATAAACCCATTTCTTTTTCGCTTAATAAAGTTATGGAGAAGGCCAAAACAAATGATGAATTACACCTTATTTCACCTATGGTTATCCGATCTATGTCAAAAGCTGCATACAGCACCGAGAACATAGGACATTATGGTTTAGCATTTGAATACTACTCACATTTTACATCTCCAATTAGGCGATATGCTGATTTAATTGTTCACAGGAACCTCATTAAATTATTAGACAATAATACTAAATATGAAAATTCTTCAGATGATTTAAATCACCAATGTAAACACTTATCTAAAATGGAAAAACAGGCAGTTGATGCCGAAAGAGCCTCTATCAAATACATGCAAGTAATTTTCCTTTCAAAGCACATTGGACAACAGTTTCAAGGTAGAGTTTCTGGGCTTACTGACTGGGGAATGTATGTTGAAATCAATGAAAATAAATGTGAGGGAATGATTCCTTTAAAGTCAATGAAGGACGATCAATTTTACTATGATCAAGAACAACAAGCAATTGTTGGATACGGATCAAGAAAGTCGTTTAAACTTGGTCAAGAAGTGGTTGTTATTGTAAATAACACCCACTTAACAAAAAGACAAATTGATTTTAAATTAATCTCTTAAAAAAACTAATTCTTAAAAAATGGAATTGTTTGGGAAGACTCTAGTGATTCAACAACCATGAAATAATACCCTTTAGCTAGGGAAGAAATATCAATGTTTTTTTGATTACAATAATTAAACTCCTGGCTAATTATGTTTTTTCCAGACACATCCATTAATTTAAATCCAGACATCCACTTTTCGGGATGCTTAATGGTAATTTGAGAAGTTGCTGGATTAGGAAAAAGCTGTACAGATTGTGTTGCTGTGTTGTAGCTTATATCAGTAACATCTTCAAATGAAATATTTAGATTATCTATATATAAATCATTACCTCCTCCTGAAATGAATTCTAATTTAAATCTAAAATTAGGAACAAAATAAGGCAATACAATACTTGTTACTGAAACTTCTTTCCACTGATGAAAAAGAGGGTTGAAATTTGTAGTATTTGGGGCAGTTGTAAGTTGTGAGCTTTGAAGAACTTTTCGTACTGACCATGTTTCTCCGCAGTCATTTGAAGCTAATATTTTTAATTTATCATCGTTCCAATAGTACCTGTTTGAAAATGCATATTTAAAGGTAAAATAGATTTTAGTTGCACCCGTAAGGTCAAAAGTCTGACTTTCTAAAAAGTGTTTTGTTCCTTCGTCTACTCCATTGTTATTGAGTTTTAAACAATTGACTCCATTGTAGCTGACCTCATTTGTAACCTCCCATTCATTTCCATCTTGAAACCAACTTGGTGATGCTAGATTAGTTGCTTCAAAGCCTTCGTAATAAGGAATTGATTCCCCATTATAATCTAGGACAGTAATAAAATCTGGTTTGCTTGTTGATAAAAAATTAACGTTATCAGCAGTTGCTGTTAAATCAACATCATAAGTTCCTGGTTGGTTATATGTGACGTAATTTATTGGTGCGTTTGAACTTGAAGGAGTCCCCCCTTGAAATGACCACTGCCAACCAACAGGATTGTGATAAGAGTCGTCTTCAAATAAAACACTATCCCCTGAACATGTTATGTAAGAATTAGCAAAGAAATCTGCTTGACAAAATGGTGGTGGCACATCTATACCTGTGGCAGCTAAGTTTGAAATGGAACACAAGTTATTTCTTCCCCCAACACTAGAGTTTAATGCTGTTCGCATTCTAGATTTCTGACCGTTAGTAAACATTTTTCTACAACTACTGTATTCCATATAATTTTCAATGTTAGAATGTGATCCACATGTTGTTTCGTTATAATTGCACCATTGAGAGCCTATTGTATTTGGGGTATCAGCAACCCCATCATCAGAGCTGCAATTAGAAGGAAGGCCGGGCTCATTGGTACTACCCCATGTATGTGGAAGATTTAACCAATGACCAACTTCATGAGCAAAAGTTCTACTTGAACTAACTGAACCCGTTCCAATGCTCCCACAATAGTCGTGTCTTAGCCAAATTCCATTCTCCATAGAATTTCCAAAAAAGTTAGAGGGGTAATAAGTATAACCAGCGATTCCGGTGCCAACTGCACCACAAACAAAAACATTTAAATATTGATTACCTGGCCAGTTTCCGTTGTAAACATCATTTAAAGCAATTACCGCATTTACTTGATCAGAGCCATTGATATCTCCTAAGTTATAGGACAGGGGAGTCAACGTTCTAGTAATACCGCTAAAACATGATCCATCGGGGGCTTTAGTAGCCAATACAAACTCTATTTCATTGTCTGCTATTATTCCTTGAAAAAGGGAGTCTACCGTAGCAGTATCTGGGTTTTGACCACGCATATCCCTATTTAATATTGCTAATGCATCTAAGATTTGAGATCTGTCAATTTTTTCTGCTCCATTGTTATGAACCAAGTGAAAAACTATAGGTACTTGATAAACCACTCCTTTAGCATGTCCATTTTTTTTATTTTCTTCATTTAACAGTTGTTTTTGTTCCGCTAAATGCATTTTTAAAAAACTTGGATTTGACAAAAGATTTTTAAGAAGTTTATGTTGACCACAGTTGTGGTTATCATGATTGTTTTGGGGAAATACTGCTAAACTCAGGCCAACAAGTATTAATGGTAAAAGAAGTTTTTTCATTGTTAATTCCTGTAATTTACTAAAAATCTATTTTAGATAGAATTTGTTAAGGTTATAATAACATGAAAATCTAAGTTGATTTTATGAATTCTTCATCAATTAAAGGTTCTCCTTTGTACTTTCTAAGCAATTGAATGGTTGCAACTACATCTTTTTCACAATACTTAATTATTCTTTCTAAATCTTTATCCTCATAGTAAACTTTTGCTACTTGACTTCCGTCTATGTCATCCTTTGGAGTTGGAATGTTAAAAATATGAGTTAGTAAATCCAATGAGGTATAGTGCTTGAAGTCTCCAAATTTCCATAGCTCCATTGTATCAATTTGCTTAATCTCCCAAGGTTTTTTCCCAGCCACATCCAATAAGTGGGGCAGTTTAAGACCATTAATTAAAAATCTTCTAGCTAAAAAAGGAATATCAAACTCTTTTCCATTATGAGCACATAGCAGGAATTGATCACTATTGTAATGTGAGTTTAATAGGTCTGCAAACTCTTGTAAAAGTTTTGTTTCGGAATCTGATGAAAAACTTTTAATTCTAATTTGCTTTTCGCCATCTTTTTGAAGAACAAAACCAACTGAAATGCATATAACCTTACCAAATTCTGCATAAATCCCTGCTTTTGGATATACACCTTCTGCATTTTCCTCTTCTTTTTCTTGAATATACTTTGTCTTTTTATCCCATAAAAACTTTGACCTCTCATCAAGCTCATTGAAACTATATGCTAGAGGAACTGTTTCAATATCTAAAAAAAGCACTTTTGAATAATCTAGATTTTTTAACATTTTATTTTATAATTGATTAACACCCTATTGACTAATAACAACAAAAGCTGATTTTAGAAATCAGCTTTTGTTGTGGAAATTATCTTTAAAAAAATAAATATTAATTCATTTCTCTTTGTAGATCTTTAAATTCAGATTTAGCAGAACAATCACTATCTGCTTTTCTAAATGACAGATCTCCTCTGCATTTCTTATCAAGTCCATTCATCTGATTGAAGACTTCTTCAAGACCCTTTTCTTTCAAAAACCCTTCTACGGCATCTTTTTTTAGACTTTTCATCTCATCTTTGTAGGGAAGGATTTTTTTCATGATTTTAACACCCGCTTCAGCACATGCACATGGCGAGTCTAACTTACTTATATCAATAGAATCACCACCACAAGAGCTTGTCATGGCTCCGATTATTAAAATAATTATTAATTTTTTCATATTTAAATTTGATTTTTATTTAGAACTAAATATAAAAAAATTATTTAATCATTATTCCTTTTTTGTTTAATAAGGGGATGGTAGTTTTATTATCCTGAATAATGGTTTCAGGTAGAAAAATATACTTTTTATCGTGAATTACTCCATCGATATAATAGGTTAAAAAAAACTCATTGGTTAAGCCAAATACACTTTCATTGATTATTTCAATCTTTTTAAAAGATTGACTTTCTAGGGTTTCTAAATAATGACTGAAAAACGTTGTTTTTTTCTTCTTTTGGTCAATTTCACCATACCCTTTTGAAGACACTAATGTATCGTTGATAGGGCAATCTTTCATGTTTAATAAATAAACTACCCATTCTTTGCCTTCCTTCATTTCTTCTTCGACAATAGCGATTGCTATGTCTTCAACCTTTGGTACGTGTATGTCTTTTTTCATTCAATACTTTCAACCAATTTATAAGCAATGTGTATACAGTCCCAAAAATCTCCTGTATGGCCATCTTCACCTACTTGTTTTCTTTTCCATCCAGTCCTTACAATAACCAAATCATCCGATGGAATAGCTATGTAATATTGCCCCAACAAACCTCTTCCGTAGTGTATGTCTTTTCCTTTATAATTTGCATACCACCATTGCCAGCCGTAACGATTGTTGACTTCCCCGTCTTTTTCTAAAAGTTCTTTTGCGGGGAAAATAGCTTTGTTAATGTACTCCTCAGGAATTAATCTTTTTCCATTCCAAACTCCTTTTTGAATAATCAATTGTGCCAATCGGGCAAAATCTCTTGTGGTTAGGTACAAACAACAAAATCCTTTTTCATCTCCACCCTCTTTATCTAAATTCCAATACCCTTTGTATTCAGAGTTTAAATGTGACCAAATTTTAGCATTAAAGTAATCTGTCAAGGTTTCCCCAGTGGCCGCTTCAAGAACATAAGTTAACAATTGTGTATCACCACTTTTATAGTCAAATATTTTACCTGGCTCTTCAACTACTGTTTGGCTTAAGATTAAACTACTTAAATGCTGTCCATAGTAAGCTTCTGCGTTATTGGAATAAGGGTTTTTTCCACTTTCGGACCAAGAGAGCCCACTGCTCATTGTGAGTAAATGACGAATTGTTATTTTAGTTTTATCTCCCTCTTTAAAGCTTGGTAAAAAATCAGAAACAGGCTGATCAACAGAATCTATTTTCCCTTCATCAATGGCTACGCCAATTAATAAACTAACTACACTTTTTGCAGCAGAAAACGAGTTAGTCGGCATTTCTTTACTAAAACCATTGTAGTAACTCTCATGAATAATTTCTTTATTTTTTATAACTATGAAACCTGCTGAGTAAATGCTATCCAGTAAAATTGAGTCTTTTGGGGAAAGGTGTAAATTTGGATTATTATCGTTCCAAGCTATAGATTCTAGAGCTGGTAACTCATGATTGTAAAACAAATGATATTCGTTTATTCCTGGTCCTTTTTGCCCTCTAAAATAAGCAAAAGCTAACCCTCTAAAAATATAACCATAGCCGAAGATGAAATGAGCTAAAATCGCTACAATTAAGAACAATAAGAAATATTTTACTCTCTTTTTCATACATTAACCATTAGTTGAAATCAAAATCAAAAAGGTTAGCAAGATTTATTTTTAATTTATTCTTTATCTCTTGAAAATCTACCTTTTTATTCAACTCTTTTGAAACGGAAGTAACTTGTTTATTTTCTATTCCACATGGAACAATATAGTTAAAATAATCAAGATTTGTATTTACATTAAAACCAATACCGTGCATGGTTACCCATCGGCTGCTTTTAACTCCTAAAGCACAAACTTTTCTTGCTTGATGACTTTCCCCATCAAGCCAAACTCCTGTTAAGCCTTGAACTCTTCCTGAGTTTATTCCATACTCGTTTAAAGTCAGGATAACTGCCTCTTCAAGGTATCTGAGATATTTATGTATATCTGTAAAAAAATGATCTAAGTCAAAAATTGGATATACAACCAATTGTCCAGGGCCATGGTAAGTAATGTCTCCTCCACGGTTTATTTCATAATAGGATGCTTTTTTTTCTTTCAGAAAAGTTTCATTGATTAATAAATTTTTTTCATCTCCACTTTTACCAAGAGTATAAACATGAGGATGCTCACAAAAAAGCAAATAGTTTTTTGTGGTTTTTTTATTATCCGGGTTCTTTCGATTGTAAATTTTCTGTTGTACTGTTTGTTCAAAAAGTTTGGTTTGATAATCCCAACATTCTTTGTAATCTATAAGCCCAAGGTCTTGAAATTCAACAGTGTTATTCATTCTACTTTTGCTAACTCACTTTTTAAGTAATCAATGACTTTAACTTCAACATCATCAACTTTATTAAGTTCTGCTAAATAAACAGAAGCCCAATCACCAAATAAGATGTGATAAAAAGCCTGTTCTATTTTTGATTCTCCTTTTGCTTTTACCTCAATGAATGTAGATGTATATTTTTTAATTATTTCCTTAGAAATATCCATCCTAACACTAGATCTGTAGTGTTCATACGAAGACCTTAACATGACAACAGCGTATTCTTCCTTTCCTCCTGCCCAGCCAACTAATTCATTGTGGTTCATTTCAGGAATAACATGATGCCATCCTAAAGATTTTGCATTTTCATTTATTTGTTGCCTCATTCTAACAGCAACACCTTCAAGTGCTGATTCAATATATATAACTGCTGTTTTACTGTTTAAAGCTAAAGCAGTTTGGTGAGCTAGATCCTTTATTTCATCCACCTCGGTATTTAAAAGTGCTATCGTGTTTTTAGTGTCTTCAATAAAGCTGTTATCAATTAAGTTGTAATGAGACAAAAGAAAAAATTGTTGGATTACAGAATAAGTTAGCATTGCTCTAGGTGAAAAAGCCAATGGAAGAACCAACAAATTATAATTGTTTTCTTTTGCAATGTCAGCTAATTTCCCGCCTGAAGTTATACATGCTATTTCAGCCTTTTTTTCTTGGGCAATCTTCAAAGCTTCTAGGGTCTCTTCTGTGTTTCCAGAAAAACTGGAAACAATTACCAATGTGTTTTCACTTACAAATCCAGGTAGGCTGTACTCATTGTTAATGGTAACTGGAATAGACAATTGATCAGAGACCAGTTGAGTAGCAATTTTGCCTCCAATTCCTGAGCCCCCTAAACCAGTAATAACAACATTTTTAATAGCTGTAGAACAAGGGTTTAATTTTGTTTTTTGACCAATTAACAGTGCTTCTTCTAATTGTTCAGTAAAAATATTTACGAGTCTTTTCATCTTAATTAATTTAACGTTGCTATGCATTTTAACTCAATTGCAATTGGAGTTGGTAGAGAATCAATTGCAACTGTTGTTCTACAAGGTTGGTTGTCTTTAAAATATTCTGCGTATACCCTATTGTAAACTGCAAAATCTCTTTTCATGTTTACTAAAAAAACAGTAACATCAACTAAATTATCCCAAGAAGAGCCACTTTCTTCAAGAATAGCTTTTATATTTTGGAATACACTGTGACATTGGGCCTCAAAGTCAAATGATTTGAAATTTCCGTTGTGATCTAGTTCTAAACCTGGCACCTCACTGTCGTTTGGTCCTGTGCCTGCTTTTCTTGGTCCAACACCTGATAAGAACAGTAAGTTTCCCGCTTTTCTAGCGTGGGGATATAGACCAACTGGCTTTGGGGCATTTTTGGCATTTATTTTTTCGTTACTCATTATAAAATTTATTAATTAATAGCTTATACATACGTTTGTTTGTTCGGTAAAAAAGTTGAATGCATTGAACCCTCCTTCTCTGCCAACACCAGAATTTTTCATTCCTCCAAATGGAGTTCTCAAATCTCTTACTAACCAACAATTAATCCATACTATTCCAGAGTCCAGAGACTTTGACATTCTATTTGCTGTAGAAATATTTTCAGTCCAAACGGTACTACTTAATCCATATGGAGTACTGTTAGCATACATAATGACTTCATCTTCTGTTTTAAAGGAATTAAGGGTGACAACAGGTCCAAAAATCTCTTCTTGATTTGTTCTGCAATCATGAGAAAGGCCCTCAATGACTGTTGGCTCTAAAAAAAATCCATTTTCACACCTACCAATAACAGAAACAGTATTTCCCCCAGTTAATACAGTTCCTCCCTCTTCTTTGGCTAGTTCAATATAAGACTGCACTTTTTCTAAGTGGTCTTTTGAAACCAATGCCCCTATTTTTGTTTCTTTATTTTTTGGATCACCTATACTTAAATTTTGTACTTTTTGAATAAAGGCGTTTTTAAATTTGTCATAAATTTTTTCTTGGACATAGATTCTAGAACCGCAAAGGCAAATTTGACCCTGATTTGCAAATGAACTGAGAACTGAAGTGCTTACTGCTTTATCAAAATCACAATCGTCAAAAATAATATTAGGATTTTTACCTCCTAATTCTAAACTTAATTTTTTAAACATTGGGGCAGCAACTTTAGCAATTTGCTCTCCTGTTTTTGTGCCACCAGTAAAAGAGATTGCCTTTATTCCTTTATGCTCCGTAATAGGTGCTCCTACTTTAGGGCCAAACCCATGAATTATATTTAATACGCCTTTTGGTAGACCTGCTTCAATACAAATTTTTGAAAATAAAAAAGCTGTCATTGGTGTAATTTCTGAAGGTTTAGCAACTACAGTATTTCCAGCAGCTAGTGCGGGTGCTATTTTCCATGTAAATAAATACAAAGGTAAATTCCATGGTGAAATACAGCCAACAACTCCGATTGGCTTACGTAAAGTGTAATTTATTGCCACTTCATTAAGCTGGTGACTTTCTGAAGCGTAATGCAAAATGCCTGTAGCAAAAAACTTCATGTTTGAAGCTGCTCTTGGGATGTCAATTGATTTAGCAAGGTTTACCGGCTTTCCGTTGTCTCTTGATTCAGCTTCAGCTAAAAAATCTTTTTTTTGTTCAATTAAAGATGCAATTTTCAACATTATATCTGACCTCTCTTGTACAGGTCTTTGACTCCAATCTTTAAAAGCTTTCTGAGCTGATAAATAAGCTGATTCTACATCAGATTGGCCAGAATCTGGAATTAAACTATACACTTCACCAGTCGCAGGCTCGGTGTTTTCAATCCAATCCTCACTTTTTGCAAAGACTAATTCCCCATCAATATAGTTGAATATTTTATCCATTATTTTATTGACATTTTTTATAATCATTTTCAAATGCTCTCATCTCACTATCATCCAATGATAAATCTTTTATAATATTTAAGTACATGTTTGTACAGGAATCGCTCCAGAAATCTACTTCATCTGATGATTTAGCAACATGTAAATTCCTGTAACAATCACATAACTTTTTAGCATTTTCATTGGGTTCCCTGCAAGAAGATAAAGCTAAACCAAACAATAAGACTGTAAATATTCGTAACATGTTAAATTTTGAAAAAGCTAATTTAGTTATAAAATTTGGGTTTAAATTTTATGATCGTAATCAAATTTGAAACAAGATCTTGAGAGAGAATCGTTTTCATTATTAATGTTGATTGATCGTAAAGAATTTCTTTGTGGACTACCTGAACCTCATCTTTATATTCGTCTATATAAGTAATATTTCCCCAATCATCGTATTGATATTTAATGGTTTTGTAAGGGACTTTTGATTGCTGTTTGAAACTTTGTATTTTTTTTAGTCCTCCTTTTTCGTTGTAATCATATAATGTTAAATGAATTTTATTATTGATAAGCAATTGGGTCTTTTCTTCTTTTAAATATCCCAATTCATCGTACTTGTAAGTGTTTTTTTGATAAGGTCTTTGATTATTATTCATTATTATTTTGACCGTAAGAGAATCTGATTTTTCATAATTGTAAGTTTCGCTAAATATTACATATTTCTTACCAAGCTTAAAGTTGGCTTTACTTTTTCCAATATTTTTTTCTCTGGAAAATGTGTTTTTTGACATTTGCCCAAGTGAATCATACTCATAGGAATAAGAATAGAATCCGTATGAATCACTGATTCTTTTTAAAATAAGTTTCCCCTCTTGATTGTACTTGTAATAAGTGATTGAAGTGTCTCTTTTTCTGTTTTGAAGTGAAGAACTATATTGACTACTAAGTTGGCCGTTTGGGCTGTATTGATACCCTTGAACCAATCTCGAAGATTGAATAGCACCAAGCTCCTTTTTTGTTGAAACTATTCCAGTCAGAGACTTTAGGTTGTTATTCGAAATAAAATCTATATTAAAAAAAGGATCATCTGAAAAAACTTCACCAGTATGATTGTAAATCATTTGAGAATGAAAAATAGTGACACAAGAAATCATCACCAATAAACTTGTCTGATAACCCTTTCTCCATTTAGTATAATTGACTTTACACATACTTATTATTGGTATTGTTTTATGATTTCTTTAGTGTTTTCAATTATCTCGTTTTGAAGATCTTTGGGCTCGAGGATTTTAACATCTTTTCCAAAACCTAACAACTGCATTTTTAACTCATATGTTGGTAGTAAGAAGAAAGAAAAAACATGGTTCCCTTCAGGAGTTAATTTTTCAAATACCTGAGAGTGGTGTAGAGGTTGGGATTCTAAGTATTTTGCTAATACGCTATGGGTTTGAATAACAATTTTTTGAGGAAGTTGATCGTAAACAGTAATTCCAATAGAGTGCTTAAAAAAATTATCTGGTGAAAAGCTATTGTCAATAGTGAACGTTTGTTCTATATTAATGATTTGAGAAATTCTATCTAAACCAAAGGTGATAATTTTATTTTTTAGCTCACTTTTACCAATCAAATACCAACGATTTCTATACTCTTTTAACAGATAAGGATGAACCCTTCTTACAGAATGCTCATTTTTTACAAAATTATAGTAATTAAATTGAATCACTCTTTTTGACCTGATGCATTCTAAAAGTGGTTCCAAATGCTCGTTTCCCCTTACAGTAGGAAGAGCCTCAAATTGAATTACTTCTTCTTCCTTTGTTTTGGTTTGATCTTTACTTAACACCGCTCGATCTAAAATTTTCCCAATAGCAAATTGATATTGTCCGAAAAGGCTAGTTGATTTAAATTGCTGTAAAATTGTTGAAGCTGCCTTTATCGCTGAAATGTCTTTCTCAGTTAAAGGTACATCTTCTAATGAGTAGGATTCATCGCTATAGAAATACCCCCTCTGCTTTTTACTGTAAACAATTGGCGCATCATGCTCCATTCTCATGGCAAATAAATCCTTTTCTATGGTAGAGTGACAAATATGTTCACCTTCTAAACTTCCAAATATTTCTTCTTCGCATGCTTGTCTAAGCTGCTCTTTACTTGGAAAAGGGTTATAATTATTTCTTATTGCTCTATCTATAACTCTATATCTTAATAGAGCATTTTTAATTACTGGCATATTTACTATTGAGATGCAAATTAAAGACCTTAAAACGTTAAAATAAATTAAAACTGAAAATAAATAAACGGTTGAATATCGCTTGAGATCAATTGGTACAGTATAAAAACAACAAAAACACAAGTTGCTAGTTGCAAAAACACATTTGCTCTCGAAAATTTATTTCTGTACCATATCTTCCACCTTTCAGGCATCCAATGAATTAAAAACCCGATTGCCATTACGATTATTACTTGGTAATAACTCCAAATCAAATCTGGTAATAAATCAAATCGAAAATTGGTGAAAAGCTGAAGAAGCATATCGTTTGCAGTGAACCATTCCGCTATAATATCGTGGCCTTGATCAGTCTCTTCCCATCCTGTAGAAGACCCACTTCTAAACCAAATTCTTGTAAATGAAACAAAATTAAATGTCAAAAATATTCCCCAAATTCTATTGATAAATTTCTTCTTGTTTTTCCAAGGGCTAATTTTAGACCACAATTTATAAACAACAATTCCCAATCCATTCAACCCACCCCACAATACAAAATTCCAGCTTGCTCCATGCCATAACCCTCCAATTAACATAGTAAGCATTATGTTAATATTCGTCAAATACCAGTTGTTTATCTTAACAATAAAGGTGCCTACTAAAACAGCTATTAATAATAATGTAATGGTTCCAAAAAGAATAGTATAAGATCCGCTTATTAAAAATAAAAATAGCACTACAAAACCAAGGCAAATGAAGCTAAAGAGAGACCCGCCTCTGTTTCCTCCCATTGGGATATATAAATAATCTTTTAGCCATGATGAAAGAGATATATGCCATCTTTTCCAGAAGTTTCCACAGCTATCGGCTTTGTAAGGTGAATCAAAATTCTTAGGCAAATTAAATCCCATAAGCCAAGCTACTCCAATTGCAATATCAGTGTAACCAGAAAAATCAGCATATACCTGAAGAGAATATCCATATAATGCCGTAAGGTTTTCTAATCCAGTAAACATTCCAGGGTTGTCAAAAACACGATCAACAAAATTAATTGCTAAATAATCTGCCAATAGAAACTTTTTTAACAATCCATTTATAATCCAAAATAAAGCCATTCCAAAGGCTTGCTTAGACAACGTGTAAGGTTTATACAACTGAGGAATGAATTGAGACGCACGAACTATTGGCCCAGCAACCAATTGAGGGAAAAAGGAAACATAAAATCCAAAATCTAAAATATTCTGTACGGGTTTTACTTTATCTTTATAAATATCAATGGCATATGACATGGTTTGAAATGTGAAAAAAGAAATCCCTACAGGTAGTAAAATTTGATCTACCCTGAAACTAGAACCGAAAACTTCATTTGAAAATTGAGCAAAATGATTAACCGGATGCCAAGATGATCCAATTAACTGATTGAATGAATCTGCAAAAAAGTATGCGTACTTAAAGAAAATTAAAACAGATAAATTAATAACTATACTTAATGCTAACCAGATTTTTTTTCGCTTTGGTTCTTTTGAATAAAAAATAGCTTTCCCAATATAGAAATCAGTAACGGTTGAGAACAAAAGAATTGTAAAGAAAAACCCGCTAGTTTTATAATAAAAAAACAAACTAACTAAGAACAAAAAACCGTTTCTTAACTTGTTTTTTTTCTGAATAAACGCCATTCCCATGAGAACAAAAGCAAAAAATATCCAAAAGGTTATTTCAGTAAATACCATAGGGTGCTCGTCTCCACTTAAAATTCCATTATGCAAAGTTTGCAAAGTATTATATATGTTCTCTAATATATTCACCGTATGAGTTTATAATAGCTTCAAACAATAAGTCACCAATTAATTTATAACCCTTAACACTAAAATGAATTTTATCAGATTTAGCAAGTCCATTTTCTTCCCATTTCTTAATAGAATCAATTCCTCCCATTATTCCAAACATATCCCAAACAACACCATTGTGTTTTTCTGATAACTCCTTCATTGCTTCTCTTACTAAAAAAGCATTTTTATTGGGATATTTTCGTTTATAATAGCTGTCGTTGTTTGTTGTAAATAGTATTGACACACTTGGATTTGAAATTCGGATTTTTTGAATCAATGAGTCGTAATTGTTTTTGAATTTTTCTTTGCTAAAATTGGTCTCGTATGCATCGTTGATGCCAATTGAAAGGATAGCTAGATCTGGAGCTATTTTTTGCAATTGGTTTGTGAATGAATCTGATCTTAAGTAACTAGGAACACTTGCTCCATTAACTCCTATGGAGTGGTATTTAATTCCCGGGGAGTTGTTTTCCATAATCATTCCATATACAGCAAACTCATCGTTAAGACTATCTTCTTTATCTATTTTGATGGTAATTGAATCTTTTAGTTCTTCGAAAAAAAATGTTGTTGATCCCAAGCTGTCGTAATGAATTGAAACCAAATCTGAATCTTTTGTTGTTATGCAGTGAGTAGTTTGATTATGAATAATTTTCAAAGAATTGAATGAACAGGATTGACATTTCTTTTTATTTATATTTAATTGGATTGTTGTGGAAGAATCTTTAGTTTTTGCTGTTATTCCTGAAACACCAAACTCTGAGTCATGTTTTAAAATGGAATTTCTAAAGCCCTTCCATTCTCCATCAGATTTGAATTTGACATAAGGAGATCCATTGGTTTTTATTATTCTATAAGGAAATACTAAACCCCTTCCTCCACTATTCTGAGGCATTAAACTATGAAAATGCTCTCTTATTCGATGCGACCAAACGTCTGCTTGAATATGTGACCCTCCAAAATGTACTATGTTAATGTTTCTTTCTCCATTTGAAAATAAATCATTTAATGCTTCCAAAAAAGAAGGAAAATTTGATGTTGAGGAAAATTCTAGCTTATTTTTATCATGGTTTATGAAATCATAATCTGGGTAATCATGTGGGTAAATCTGGGCCCATGAAATTAAGTTATGAAGCATCAAAAAAACAAATATGACAATGCATTTATTCATTAGAATTGTTCATTTTAAATGATTTGTAATCCTCCATTAAGTCTGAAATAAACATATCTGCTATTTTTCGTGCTCCTAAATTTGTAAAATGAATATAATCTTTAGCTGCTAAAGCAGGATCTTCTTTCGCCCATTCTTGGATCGAATTTTCTCCCCCCATATTTAAGTACATATCCCAAAAACATGAATTGGTTTCTAATGCGACATCTCTCAATTCATCTCTCACATTAATCAATAATGGATAGGTTATGAGCTCTGTTTTGTCCTTAGTGGACATGTCTCCAGGGCCAATAACAATAAATTGAGCTTCTGGATTAATTTTTTGTAATTTTTGAATTTGTTTTTTAAACCTTTTACCGTATCGCTCACAGCTTTCTTTTGTCTTCATGTATGGTATGGAATTGCCTCCAAATTCTAGAATAAACAGAGCTGGACTTAATAAGTCATGCATATTCTTCAATCCATTGTAGTCAATTTTTGAAAATTCTGTTCCTGAGGCCCCTCTTAATGGGATATTATCGACCACTACGCCTGTTTTCCCCTCAGTTGACATTCCGTATAAAAGAGGGCTATTATGCCCTTTAAACTGCAGGGACAATTGACTCGGGGTTGAATTAAAATCAAATGTTAGCTGGTTAATTTTATTAGTTATTTTTAATGTATCTGAAAAAAGAACAGTGTCTTCATTAATAACTGTTAATTGGGTTGAGTCTGAATTGGTATAATAAATATTTAATTGCTGATAATATCTACCGTGTTTATATGCTTTAGTTGGCTTTAAAACATCAATTGATGCCTTATTTTCAAGAGAATCAGTTAAGTATTTTGAAAAGGCAAAAAGTCCTCCATAATTTTTATGATTTATGGCGGTATCTATGTAAGGGCCAAAACCTGTTTTCCTTCTCCAGTTGGATGAATATTCTGTTTTGACAGCTAACTTTCTTGTAGCTGGAACAACAGAAAATGCTCCTGCTCCATAACCTCCAAATTCTTTTTGTAGTCTTTCTCTCAATCTGCTAGTAATTCTGTCAGCCTCAATTTGGGAATCACCATAGTGCATGACTCTTACTTTTTTGGTTTTAGCATTATCTAACTTTTCAAAAAATGAAAAGAGTAATGATTTGTCATTATTAGGGTATTGTATGGATTTTTGAGATAAAAGAATAGAATCAAGTAATTTTTGCTTTAAAATTTTAGAAACCAAGTCAATACTATCTTTTTTTTGTTTTGCTACTTGTACTAAAGAGTCAATATCAATAGTAATCATGGCCTCTGAAGCAGGTTCCTTCTTTTTTTTATTTTCGCCTACAGCTAAAAAATGAAAATCATGGCCAAATACTTTTATGCCGTTTTCAGGGTAAAAGCTCCCTATCAACAAAAGAATTGACAACAACCCAATAATAAAAGAAAATGGGTAAAATGGCGTTATTTGACTACTATCTTTAATATTGTTCCTTCTTTTAATTCATCTATGTTATTATGCTCCAAAATATTTCTAACCGTTAATCCATTAAAGTTCTGTGCAATTGACCAAAGTTGATCCCCTTTTTGAACTGTATAGTTTTGATATGCTTGCGAATTATACAATGAAGCTCCTTCCTCATGTATTACTAATTTTTGTCCCACATATATTGTTGTGTTTTTTAAGTCGTTCCACTTAATTATTTCTGAAATAGAAGCCTTATTTTCTATTGCTATTTTACCTAAATAATCACCTTCTTCAACAGTATATTTTTTTTCTATAAATTCGTTTTTTGGTTTAATATTGGCTAACGTATCCTGATAACTTATTATGTCGTCAATTTTATTTTTAATTTTTATTTTTTCTTCCTTTTCAAGAGCAAAAGGGTAATTATTAGGAACAAAATCTTTTAAAAATGCTGGGTTATTTTCCTTAATTTTTTTAAAGTTTATGTTTGTTAAATCATACATTGCATTGAAAGAAACATCGTGCTTTAAAACAATTGTATCTAGAAGTTTTTTTTGAATCTCTGATTTTTTAACTTCAACTATTCCTAAAGAATCTAGCCTGTAAACTGCCTCTAATAAATATATTTTATCTAAAAATTTATCATCAATTTGATTTAGGCAGGTTTCCCAATCCTGACTTTTTGTAATTTTATGAATACGATTAACATAGGAAGGGCTTGACCAAAAAGCTAAAATTGCCCAATTTGCATCATTGTATTTTTCTCTAAAGCTTTTTAGCTGATTGACAGCTGCAACGGTGGACTTAAAAGGATCTTTTCTTTCGTCAATATAGTTGTTCATTATAAGGCCATTGTGTAAGCCGTATATGTAGTTTATTTCCCACAAGCCAATTGACCCTGCACCGTTGTCATGTTGATTGTTAAATCTAGAATTTACAATGGGTAAAAAACTAAATTTAGTTGGTAAATTATTTTGACTGATTAAACTGTCAATATATTTATACTTTACTTTTTTTCTACAAATTAATTGACAAATCTCTGAGTGAGAAAAATTAAATTTTAATAAAATTGAATCTTTTAAATTATTTAATTTTCTGTTTTTGCAGCTGCAAACTTTATTTTGTGTTGTATGATAGGTAGTATCAATTAACAGTCCATAGCTTTCTACTGAGCTTAATAAAACTCCATAAATTATTACAAGTATAATATGATTTACAATTTTTTTCAATTACAGATAAAATTGTATGAATTATTTGATGAAAAAGCGAAATTCTCAAATTGTTTTGAACAGTTTTAAATGGAAAAACTAAAAAAACTATGATTAATAATGAGTCTTATTTAGCTTTAAGAAAACCAGGACTCAACTTCATTGAGCTGTAATGGAGAAAGGTCTATTTTATTTTTCTTTCTATATCCATTTATTTTTTGGTGGACTGCTGTTGGTTTGCTTTCAAGTAAAGTAGTAGTATCTGAATAACCCGCTTGATAGATATGTTCAACCCACTCTTCGCTAATCCCTAAGTCTGTAAACGAGTTCACATCAGGACCAGTATCCCATTTTTCTGGTTTCATTTGAGGGAAAAACAAAACCTCTTGAATAGATGATTGATTGGTTAAGAACATACACAATCGATCAATTCCAATGCCCATACCAGATGTTGGTGGCATACCATACTCCAAAGATCTTATGAAGTCTTGATCAATAAACATTGCTTCATCATCACCCTTTTCAGCTAATTTAACTTGATCTTCAAAACGTTCTCTTTGATCAATGGGGTCATTTAGTTCAGAATAAGCATTGGCCAACTCTTTTCCATTTACCATTAATTCAAAACGCTCTGTTAGTTCAGGGTTATCTCTATGTTTTTTACAAAGTGGAGACATTTCTACGGGGTAATCTGTAATGAATGTTGGCTGGATATAATTAGATTCACATTTTTCACCAAATATTTCATCAATCATTTTACCCTTGCCCATGGTATCATCAATTGGAACATTTAGTTTATTACATGTTTCTTTTAATTCACTTTCGTTCATTTTAGAAATATCAATACCAGTATGCTCCCTAATTGCATCAATCATTGAAATGCGCTTAAATGGCCTCTTGAAACTTATTTCATTGTCACCAATTTTAACATTTGTTGTCCCTAAAACATCCATGCATATGGTTTCAAGCATTTCTTCTGTAAAATCCATCATCCATAAATAATCTTTATAGGCTACATAGATTTCCATTTGTGTAAACTCTGGATTATGGGTTCTATCCATTCCTTCATTTCTAAAGTCTTTGGCAAACTCATAAACACCTTCAAATCCTCCTACAATTAATCTTTTTAAGTATAGTTCATTAGCAATTCTTAAATACAAAGGAACGTCCAATGCGTTGTGATGTGTAACAAACGGCCTTGCTGCTGCTCCACCAGGAATTGATTGAAGTATTGGGGTTTCAACTTCTAGATATTCTTTATTGTTTAAGAAATTCCTCATAGAAGCAATAATCTTAGATCTTTTTATGAAGGTTTGCTTAACGTGATCGTTTACAATTAAATCTACATACCTCCTTCTGTATCTCAGTTCTGGATCATTGAAGGCATCATGAATATTTCCGTCTTTATCTGTTTTTGGAAGTGGAATAGGTTTTAATGCCTTGCTAAGTACAGTAAATGACTTTACATTAATACTTATTTCGCCTACCATTGTTTTAAATACAGTCCCATTTATACCAAGAAAATCGCCTAAGTCCAATAGTTTTTTAAAGACATCATTATACATTGACTTGTCTTCATCGGGACATATTTCGTCTCTATTAAAATACAGTTGGATTTTACCTTTCGAATCTTGAAGGTCTGCAAAACTTGCCTTTCCTTGAATTTTTCTTCTCATTAACCTTCCAGCTACTGTAACTTGTTTACCCTCTTCATAATCAGAAAGAATATCAATTGAGTAGTCAGAAATATGAAATTGTGGTGCAGGATAGGGATTTATACCCGAAGCTTTAAGCTTTTGTAGACTTTCTCGTCTAATGATTTCTTGCTCAGAAAGTGCCAAATGAATAGTTTATTAAAATGTTCTATCTAACTAAAATACTTCCTGCAGCAACAGTAGATTGCAACGGGTTCACACAAAGAACAGGAACCTTTTGTTTGTTAGTAATAATTTCTTGCTGATATGAATTACCTAAAACTCCCATTAAAGAATTGCTTTGTAAGTTCATTATTGAAATCAAATCTGCATCAACTTCAACAGAAAGTTTTGCAATTTCATCAATAAATTTACTTCCTTTATCAGCTACATGTGTAGAGCATTTAACTTGCTTATTAGTTAGGTACTTTTTAGCCCAAATTAAGTTAGCTTTAAGTTTATTTCTAAGAAATTCATCAGATTCTCTTGGTGTAATCAAATGAACTTCAGAGTCAAAATAATGAGCAACACTTCCCACTATTTCTAACTTCTGTTTTGTTTCTTTGTTTAAATCCAATGGAACAACAATAGAATCATACCCTGAATCTTTCATCATTTCATCTTGAACGACAATAAAAGGAACCGATGAGTTTGTAATTACCTTTAATGCATAACTACCTGTTACTTTTTGCCATCCACTAGCGCCATGTGTTCCCATAAAGATCAGGTTAGCACCAACTTCAGATGCAGCATCACCAATGTCGTCAAAAATATTACCTACTCTAACGATAGATTTAATTTTAGTATTTTCAAAAATACTTTTAGCGTACTGCTCTTCTAATTTTAATTTTTTTGTTGCATTAACGACATCTTCTTTGTCTTTAACAACATTTAATAGAATAATTTCTGCATTAATAATCTCACCTAGTTTAACCGCATGTTGGATTGCTGTGTGAGCTACTTCAGTGAAATCAGTTGGAACAAGTAATTTGGTGCTCATAGTAATTGATTATAAATAAAAACGAAGCAAAGCTACGCTTTTCTTGTATTAAAACTTTAAATGTAATAGTAAAAAAGCCAATTAAATAATTAAGCTGTTTTCTCCTTAGAAATCATTTTATTATTTGAATGATTTTCTTCATTGTTAGAAAGGTCCTTTAATACTGCACCCATTTTACAATTTCCAGAGAATATTGCTCCTGGTTCAATTGAAAGTTTGTTTGTAGAAATCTCACCATGTAAAATAGCTGTGCTTTTTAATGATAATAGTTCGTTTACCTGAATTACTCCATTTAATTTGCCTTCAATGTCTGCATTTTTACAAATTATTTCACCGTCTATTTTCCCAGTAGATCCCAGAACAAGCCTACCTTTTGTTGTAACAGTCCCCTTAACATAACCATCTATTCGAATGTTTGATTCTGACTTAATATCTCCTTCAACATTAGTTCCCTCAACAATTCTATTCAGCTTATCTGGAGATTGATTTCCAAAATTTCCCATTGAGCTTTTGTCTGATTTAAATACCATAAAACAAATTTTCGACAAATATACAAAATTCCTAATTCTAGTCTA
>JBELEU010000008.1:0-26755 GCA_042093455.1 Crocinitomicaceae bacterium
TAATAACAGGCAACTATTCATTATTGTTTCTATTAGTTATTAGGCAGTGATTTTTTTCTTACTTAAATCAACAACTGATGGAGTTGCTATGAACAAAGAAGAGTAAGTACCTACAATAACACCTACCATTAAAGCAAAAGAGAAGCCTTTGATTGATTCTCCACCAAATATAAATATAGTCAACAAAACCAAAAATGTACTCAACGATGTATTGATTGTTCTAGACAATGTGCTATTTAGTGCCGTATCTATTATTGATTCGGTTGATGATTTTTTATGTAAGATTGAGTATTCTCTAATTCTATCAAATACAACAACTGTATCGTTAATTGAATAACCTACAACAGTAAGTATTGCAGCAATAAATGCTTGATCTATCTCCATAGAGAAAGGCACAAAATTATAAAGCAAAGAAAACAGACCTAAAACAACAAGAACGTCATGAAACATTGCTATCAGTGCGCCAACTCCAAATTGCCATTTTTTAAATCTAAAAGCAATGTAAATGAATATAATAAATAGTGATAGTATGATAGCAAATAGAGAGTTTTGTATCAACTCTGCCGAAATTTGTGTATCAACACTTCTCGATGAACCTATGCTGAACCAATCTCCATCAGAAAGTTTACTTCCTTCATTATTTGAATACCCTAAATCATTAAATGCACCAATCAATACGCTATCTATTTTTTCAATTTTTTTATTGTCCGTATCTTGGTATAAATATTTAGTAGTAATTTCTAAGTTATAGGCATTATCTACAGTTTTAATTTCTGGAGAAACAGTAGTTCCATCAAGATTTACAGATCTAGCTGTTATTGCATCTTTCATTGCAAGTCTATCAACCTGCTGAGAAAACTCTACTCTGTAAGTTCTTCCTCCAGTAAATTCAACACCCTTGTCTAAGCCCCTATTAAATAGAGAGACAGCTCCTCCAATTACAATCAAAAGTGATAACACATAGAAAGTTTTTCTCTTTTTGAAGAAAGATATAGAAGTTCCTTTAAATAGATTTTTGGTGAAAGTTCTAGAAAAAGCTAACTCTTTCTTTTGATCCATCATATAAGAAAATATTAGCCTTGTAATAAACAATGCACTAAACAATGAGGTGAAAACACCAATTATTAGAGTTGTAGCAAAACCTTGAATTGGTCCTGAACCAAAATATGCTAATACAACTGCTGTAAGAAGAGAGGTGACGTTTGCATCAATAATAGCTGAGTAAGCATGTTTGTAACCATCGCTTACTGCAAGTTTAATGCCTTTACCGTTTGATAATTCTTCTTTGATCCTTTCATAAATAAGCACATTTGCATCTACTGACATACCTATAGTAAGAACTAGACCAGCAATACCTGGTAATGTAAGTGCTGCCCCTAACGAAGCTAGAGTACCCACAATAAAAAAGATATTAGCAAGCAAAGCAATATTAGCTACCCAACCTGCTTTCTTATAGTAAAAAATCATGTAAAATAACACAAGACCGAAAGCTAGAACAAAAGACCATAAACCTGAATTGATATTCTCTTCACCGAGAGATGGTCCTACAATAGCTTCATCAACAATAACAGCTGGTGCTGGAAGTGAGCCTGCTTTTAAAATTTTAGCTAATTCCTGTGCTTCTTGAATATCAAAGTTTCCAGAAATCTCCGTACTTCCTCCAGAAATTTTTGATCTAATGTAAGGAGCAGAATAAATCTGATCATCTAATACAATTGCAATCATTTTATTTAGCTTACTTGCTGTCCATTCTTCCCAATCTAAAGCAGCCTGAGATTTAAACATCAAAGACACAGCTGGTTTTGAATTCTGGTCATAGCTTTGATTAGCGTCTAAAATATCTTCACCGTTAAGTTTAGGTTTTCCGCCTCTAGGAATTTCAATTGCAATTAACCTGAAAACCTTGGTGTTTTCAAAATCAATTTTTTCTGTTTCCCATAAAAACCTAACTTTTTCGCCATCATTAGATTTGAATTTATTTCTTGCTAAATCTGAGTTTAGAATTGCATTCACACTAGAGGTGTCTTTCTCTTCAGCATAACCAACGTGTGGATCAGTACCTGTCTGAACAAACCATAAGTTTCCGTTAAGTATTTTACCGCTAGAAAGCCTAATAGAATCTTGGGTTCTTTCTTCAATTAATTTTACAGCTAATAAAGAATCATTTTGTTCTTTTTGAATTTGATAAACTAACTTTTCGTCTTCTGAAAGTGAAGCTAGAGAATCCTCACTTATTGAAACAAAATTGATCTCATTAGAATCTTCTTGTACATCTTGAACGGTTACTTTTCTATCTAAAGATAAAAATTCATTTCTCCAATCTTTATGGGCTCCATCCCAAAATTCTAAACTTGCAGTAGATTGCAGCAATTTTCTTATTAAATTTTTATCTCTTGCACCAGGAAGTTCGATTAACAACCTTCCAGAGATAGGTTGCTTTTGAATATTTGGTTGACTAACACCAAACTTATTTACTCTCGATTCAATAATACGTTGAGTGTTTTCAATACAGTCTTTGCTAAGCTCTTTTAATCTCTCAACGATTTTATCGTTGCCCCACTCAATATCAAATTCATCTTTGTTGGTTACATTAAACCATTTCATTCTCTCACCTGGATAAAGTGCTTCATGATGATTGGCAAAAAGACTTATAAAATCATTTCCTGATGCATCTTGAAAATCTTCATTTGCTTTGTAACTCTTTAATGCCGCAAGAAAAGGCTCTTGAAAAGATGGTTGTCTTGAGTTACCTGCTAAGTTTCTTACTAAATCATAAATAGCAACTTCTAGAGTTACACTCATACCACCTTGAAGGTCAAGTCCAAGGCCTAACTCTTGATCTTTACAACTTTGATATGTTAAGTTAATGAAAGGATAAATTGCTTCATCTGATTTTTTCAAAAGTATTTCTTGTTCAATATCTGAAATAAGCTTCAGCTTTGTTTTTTCTTTTATTGTTTCAGTATTAAGGTCTATATCATTTTCATAAGTCAGTGTGTCGTCAACAACATAACTAACACCTTCACTTAAAATGTCTTCTAAAACAGTGTCACATTTTGCAACCGCTTCTTTATTGATTTCGCCTTCAAATGATCTTGTAACCCAAGAAAAAGAAAGCTGATAAAGACAAGCTAAAAACAATAAAACTGTGAAAATCCAAATTGCACTTCTATTACGCATAATATTTTTTTACTCTAATTCAACATAAAATTAAGGCCGCAAATATAGAATTTCAAATGGTTATAAACAACATTATTTCAACAACTTAACTTTATACAAAATATACCCCGTATATTTAATAGCTAAAACTGTTTTTATTTAAATAGAAATTTAAATATTTATTTGTTTGCCCCTTGATGGCAATTAATATTCATCTGTTAATAAATAAGGGAATTGAATTTACTACTAGGCAACTACTAATCAATTATACGTTCTAATATTAATAGGTTAAATTTGTTTGAATAATTACATAACTGTTTTTGAAAATATGGGTACTACTTTTAAAACATTAATAAGCTTTTTTTTAATCGTCACTCAATGTAACTATGTGTTATTAGGACAAAAATTATCTTTTAACCAAAGTCAAGATTTAACCGTAGTTAAAACTGGTGACACATTAATAAGTTCTTGGGCTGGTGGAATAAACTCAGCACAAATTTCAACAATGGATTTAAACAATGATCTGCTGAATGATGTAGTAATTTTTGACAAATCAGGCAATAAAATTCTAACGTTTATTAACGTCATTGATCATTATGTTTATGACTCTCAATACGAATCTTTTTTTCCAACAATTGAAAATTGGATGCTGCTAAGAGATTATAACAATGATGGTAAAAAAGATATATTTCATTCTGTTTCTGGGGGAATTGGTGTTTGGAAAAATACTAGCTCTAACAATAATTTGTCTTTCACCCAAGTCACCAACCCTTATATTTTCTCACAGCAATATAATTTTAGTAGTAATTTATATGTCAGTAAAAATGACATCCCAGATATAAATGACATCGACATGGATGGAGATTTAGACATTGTCACCTTTAGTATACTAGGTGGGAATTTAGAATATCACCAAAATCTATCTATTGATTCAGGCTTTGGAACAGATTCGTTAATATTTGAGCTTAAAAATGCATGTTGGGGACACTTTTATGAGGGGGGACTCACCAATACCTGTACCCTATTTGACACCTGTTTGACCAATGTAAGCTCTCCAGAATCTCCAATAATGAATATTTCTAGACAAGATTCCAACCAACTGAGGCATGCTGGATCAACTGTCTTATCACTTGACCTTAACAATGACAATGTAAGAGATATATTACTTGGTGATGTTTCTTTTTCAAATATCGTTGCTCTTTACAATGATAATAAAGGCGTTAACATGAACACTTCTTTTGTTAACCAAGACACACTTTTTCCAAACAATTCAATCCCAGTTGACTTATATTTATATCCAGGTACATTTTATGAAGATGTTAACTTTGATGGTGTTAAAGACTTATTGGCTTCACCAGGTACTGACAACGACACCGAAGACAAGGAAAGCGTTTGGTGTTACGAAAACACTGGTTCTAACAATGCACCATCTTTTAACCTTAGTTCAAAGAATATGTTTCAGAACGAAATGTTAGATTTTGGGAAATCTTCATCACCAGTCTTAATTGACCTTAACAATGACGGACTAAAGGACTTAATGTTTGGTTACTTAGGAGAATTTGACCTAAGTTCTTTAAATCATTACAAAAGTGCAATTTCAGTATACATGAATACTGGAACTTCTCAAAATCCAAAATTTGAATGGCTAACTGATGACTTCCAAAATTTATCTTCATTAATTAATAATATCGATTTATATCCAGCCATGGCTGATCTTGACAATGATGGTGATTTAGACGCTATAATTGGTGATTATTCAGGACACATTCACTTATTAACCAACGGATCCTCTAACCCTGGTGCAATAAACCTAACTATGACTCAACCTCAAATGCAAGATGACCAAGGGTCACCTATTGATGTTGGCTACTGTGCAAAACCAGTTTTATTTGATCTAGATATGGATAATGACTTAGACTTAATAATAGGAGAAGCAACTGGGACTCTTACATTTTATGAAAATACTGGAAGTGTCAACAGCCCTATTTTTAGTTTAGTTTCTGAAGAATTTGGTGGAGTTGATGTAACTGAATGGTGGACAAACATTGGATCAAGTGTGCCAAATTTTAAATACATAAATAATGAACTTACACTTTTTGTTGGTTCAGAAAGAGGAGCACTTTTCATGTACGATAGCATTACCGACAACTTAGATGGAAATTTTAACTTAATTGACAGTAATGTCAGTAATCTTTCTGTTGGCCCGCATATATCACCTGCATTAGGCTATATCAATAATGACACTATTATTGACTTGATATTAGGAAGCAGAAGAGGAGGTGCATCATTATTTTTCGGAAGTATTGACTCAACCACAAATAGTGTTACTGAAATACAAAAAGAAAAAATCTTGTTTTCACCAAACCCAACAAAAGGTCAAATAAACTGCTCTTACAAAGAGGCATTTTCATATAAATTATTTAATCAAGATGGGAGACTTGTTGAGACGGGAATGAGCAAAGAAAATATTAACGTTAGTCACCTTTCTGATGGCATTTACTATATTTCAATTTTCAATGATAGTATAAATAACACTTTAAAAATTGTTAAACTTAAATAAGAATAGCTCTATTGTAATCATTGATGATGACTGTATCTTTTGTAATTATTGGGGCAATTACATTATTTCACATGATTTATCTTCAGAAATTAAGGTAACCTCTTCATCTTCTCAAACTTTAAAAGAACTACTAAAAAAGACAAAAGCTAATCCTAAAGAAACTATTGTTTATTTCTTTAATAATGAATTCTATACCCATTCAAATGCTGTTATTAAAATTGCAGAAAATATGAGAGGTTGGCATACTCTATTTAAAATAGGATATTTGATTCCAAAAAAAATTAGAAACTACTTCTATATGATTGTTTCAAACAGAAGAAAGGGAATAATGACAAATAGATGCCATATTGATAATTTAAGAAATAGAGATAAATATATTTCATAAAAAAAGGCCCCATTTCTCAATGAGGCCTTTTTTAAAAATAAACTTTATGCTTAGATACTTTTTAATGCATCATTCATGTTTCTTACTGCATCAGCACTTTTTTCAAAAAGAACTTTTTCATCATCACTTAAGTTAACATCTACAATGTTTTCCCATCCGTTTTTTCCAACTACAACAGGAACACCAATACAAATGTCATCTTGACCATACTCTCCTTCTAAAAATACTGAACAAGGAATGATTCTTTTTTGATCGTTTAATATGCTATCAACTAAAAATGCAACTGCTGCTCCTGGTGCATACCAAGCAGAAGTACCCAACATTCCTGTTAAAGTCTTACCCCCTACCATTGTATCGGCAGCTACTTTATTCAATCTTTCATTGTCTAAAAGGTTAGAAACTGGAATACCATTATATGAAGCTAATCTTGTAAGTGGAATCATAGTAGTGTCTCCATGACCACCAATAACCATTCCATGAATATCGTTTGCGGGCTTATCCAACGCTAAAGATAAATAAGTTCTAAATCTTGCACTATCAAGTGCACCACCCATACCAATAATTCTATTTTTTGGCAATCCACTTTCTTTTAATGTTAAATAGGTCATTGTATCCATTGGATTAGAAACAATAACAATAACTGCTTCAGGAGAGTGCTTTAAAACATTTTCAGTAACAGTTTTAACAATTCCTGCATTAACACCAATCAACTCTTCTCTTGTCATTCCTGGTTTTCTAGGAATACCACTTGTTACAACAACTACATCACTTCCAGCAGTTTTAGAATAATCATTTGTGCTGCCAACTATTTTAGTATTGAAACCAAGTAATGAGGAAGTTTGAGTCATATCTAATGCTTTACCTTCTGCAAAATTTTCTCTGATGTCTAATAATACTACTTCGCTAGCTATTCTTTTGTATGCAATGGCGTCAGCACAAGTTGATCCGACATTACCAGCACCTATAATTGTTACTTTCATGGTTTAAATTTAATTTTTTGCGAAAATATAAAAATAGAACCCTAATAAATACCATTATGAGTTTTTTATTCAAAAAAATTACAATGAATGTTAAGATCATTGATAATTTTAAATAACATAGTTAAATTAAGGCAACCATTGATTAATACTTCGTTATCATACGACAAACAAAATGAAATTAAGAGCTGAAGATATTCAAGATCTCGTTGAAAAATGCAAACAGAATAACCGTATAGCTCAAAAAGAAATATATGAATTTTATTACGCTAAAATGATGGGAGTTGCCTTGAGATATATCAATGACAAAGATTCAGCTAGTGATGTTGTACAAGACGGCTTTATCAAAGCTTTTAGTAAGATAGAAAAGTATACAAGTTCAGGATCATTTGAAGGGTGGCTAAGAAGAATTGTTTCAAACACAGCTATTGATCAAATTAGGAAAAAGAAGAAAGAAATGTTTCTTCAAAATGAAGAAAACCTTGAAGCTGAAATTGAAATTGAAGATGAAAGTATTTATCAAAACATAAATATGTCCGAAATTGTTTCTGCAGTATCAGAGTTAAGCAATGGATATAGAGCTGTATTTAATTTGTATGTTATGGAGGGCTATACTCATCAGGAAATTGGCGAGATACTTGATATTAGTCCAGGAACATCAAAATCAAATTACTCTAAAGCTAAAAAGAAATTAAAATCTATTTTAATCAAAAAACTAGATCATTGAAAAATCAAAATCAATATGACCCATTTGAGAAAATGATTCAACAAAAGTTTGATTCAATGGAAAACTCCTACAATCAATCTTGGCTTGACCTTTCAAAAAAAATTGACAAGATTGACAGGAATAAGAAAATTAAAAAATGGAGCTTAATTTCATTGGTATGTATTGGACTACTTTCTGTATTGACAATTAACATTAAAGAAACACCATCTTTCAAAGAAAATTCTATTTCGAAGAATCAAACTCCAAAAGCTAAGTCTATTTCAACAAAACCTAATGAAGTAATTCTTAAAAACTCTAATGAACCTATTGTCAATAAAAAAGACAATGAGATCAAAACAAATAAAAATCATTTAATTTCTGAAAAAAATAACCCTCAAATTAAAAATCCGATTTCTGAACCAAAGAACAGTATTGAAGAAGTTACTCCCCAGATTAATAAAAATGGAGTTTCGTCCTTATCAACAGGAAATAATGAATTACAAGTTGAAGAAGCTGAAGCAATAGTTGAAAGAAGTGATTCAATTTTATTTATCAGCACCAATAACCAAAACGTCTGTGCAGGAGATACTATTGACTTAATATTTTCCTCTTGTAATGAATGTAAACTAGAATGGTACATAAATAATAAATTTCACAGCAATAATTCCGATGGTAGATTTGTTTTAAAAGGTTCAGGAAACCTTAGCTTCAAACTTCTTGGAATAACAACTAAAGACACTTTAATATCAAATTCAATAGATATATTTATCGATGATGTTTCTGACATTGAAATATCTTATCAAGAAATAATAGAAAGCCAAGCAACTAATTATTACTTTTCGGCTGTAAGTTCATCAAACCTTAACGGTTCTTACCATTGGGATTTTGGTGATAAAAATACATCTGCTGTTGAAAATCCAAAAAACTATTTTGAAGAGAATGGCACATATACTGTTTCATTAGATTACACTTCATTAAGGGGTTGTTCAAAAAAAGTATTTAAGACCATTGAAATAAGCAAGCAAACTAAATTATTAGCTCCAAATTCATTCACTCCTAATGGGGACGGTTTGAATGATTTTTTCATGCCTGAAGAACTAAAAGTAAGTGGAAATAAATTCACCCTAAGTATTTTTAACAAAAGAGGACAGCAGGTTTTCAGTACACAAGATGCTTCATACCCATGGGATGGAATGAATCAAAAAACAGGAGAAAAGTGTCAAAACGACCCGTATATTTGGATAGTAAAGTTAATCAATGAAAACGGTGAGCCCGAACAATATAAAGGATCTATTTTTCTATTTAAATAAACTTAGGCATCGATATTAGCATACTTAGCATTTTGCTCAATGAATTCCCTTCTTGGTGGAACTTCATCTCCCATTAGCATGGAAAAAATTCGATCTGCTTCAGCTCCACTTTCTATAGTAACTTGTCTAAGTGTTCTGTTTTCTGGAGACATTGTTGTATCCCATAATTGCTCAGCATTCATTTCACCAAGACCTTTATATCTTTGAACGTGGACGCTTGAATCAGATCCAGCGCCTTTCATTTCATGAATAAATTGTTCTCTTTGATTGTCATCCCAAGCATATTTTGCTTGTTTACCTTTTTTAACAAGATACAATGGAGGAGTAGCTATATATAAGTATCCATTTTCAATTAATTCTTTCATGTACCTAAAAAAGAAGGTCATGATAAGCGTTTGAATATGGCTTCCATCAACATCAGCATCACACATGATTATTACCTTGTGATATCTTAGTTTTTCTAAGTTTAGGGCTCTAGAGTCTTCTTCTGTACCAACTCTAACTCCAAGTGCAGTATAAATATTTTTAATTTCTTCATTCTCAAATATTTTATGTTGCATTGCTTTCTCAACATTTAATATTTTACCTCTTAATGGCATAATAGCTTGAAAATGTCTATCTCTACCTTGTTTGGCAGTTCCACCTGCTGAATCTCCCTCAACAAGGTAAACCTCACATTCACTAGGATCTTTTGAAGCACAGTCAGAAAGTTTTCCTGGTAATCCAGCTCCACCCATAGGGTTTTTTCGCTGAACCATTTCTCTAGCTTTTGTTGCTGCATGACGTGCTGTTGCAGCAAGTATTACTTTTTGAACAATCTGCTTTGCATCATCAGGGTTTTCTTCTAAATAATCACTCAACATTTCACTTACAGCCTGACTCACAGGAGCAGTTACTTCTCTATTTCCAAGTTTTGTTTTAGTTTGTCCTTCAAATTGGGGCTCTTGTACTTTAACAGAAACGATTGCAGTTAACCCTTCTCTAAAATCATCTCCTGAAATATCAAACTTCAACTTATCTAACATACCTGATTTATCAGCATATTTTTTCAAAGTATTTGTAAGACCTCTTCTGAAACCAGAAAGGTGAGTACCACCCTCATGGGTATTGATATTATTAACGTATGAATGAATGTTTTCAGCATATGAATTATTGTACACTAAAGCAACTTCAACAGGGATTCCACTTTTTTCACCTTCAACACTAATGACTTTTTGAATTAATCTTTCCCTGTTACTGTCTAGAAATTCAACAAATTCTGAAAGGCCATTTTCTGAAAAAAACTTTTCTTTAGGGCTGTTACCATTTTCATCCTTTGAACTTTCACGCTCATCCGACATGTTAATAGTTAGGCCTTTATTCAAATAGGACAACTCACGCATACGAGTAGCCAAAACTTCATAGGTATACTCTAGAGATTCAAAAATTTCAGGATCAGGATAAAATATAACTTCAGTTCCTCTTAAATCAGAAGCACCTTCCTCTTTAACTAAATATTGTTCTTTACCTTGCTTGTATTCCTGAACATAAATTTTACCATTTTTATGAACACTTGCTTTTAAATCGATAGATAATGCATTAACTACAGAAACTCCAACACCATGTAAACCACCAGAAACCTTGTAGGAGTCTTTATCAAACTTACCACCGGCACCAATTTTAGTCATAACAACTTGAAGAGCTGAAACACCTTCTTTTTTATGGATATCAATTGGAATACCTCTTCCATTATCCATCACTCTAATCCCATTACCTTCAAGAATTGCAACATCAACTTGAGTACAATGACCTGCTAATGCTTCATCAATTGAATTATCAACTACTTCATATACTAAATGATGTAAACCTCTTGTTCCTACATCTCCAATATACATTGAAGGACGCATTCTTACATGCTCCATTCCCTCAAGTGCCTGAATGCTATCTGCTGAATAGTTTTTTGCTTCGCTCATTTATAAAAATTTGAAAAAACAAATATACTATTTAAGTATTATTTTAACCTTGTTTTTATCTGAAAAAGTGTATAGTTTTCAACACTTTTAAAAACTAAAAGTAGCTCCACCTAAAATGTTAATGGATTGTACAGGAAAGTTATTCCAAATTTGATATTTTGAGGCTGTAAAATTATTGAAGTTGATAAAGGCAGATATTCTATCGTTATATCGATATTCTAAACCTAAGTTCATATCCAAACAGGCTGGTAATTTAAGACCACCGTAGTTGAACTCGAAATTGTAATCTAACAAATCACCTTCAATATCGCTGTACGAGCGAGCAACTCTAGGCCCAATAACAAATACATCTCCCCTAACAATAATCTTATCAGAAAGATCTAACAAAGATGAAATAGTGAAAATAAAATTCGGCTTTTGCCACGCAAATTCTTGTTCAGTAACATCATATAGAAAATATTCCGCTTTAGCTGATATTTTTAATTTTTCTGCGTCCTGGTATGTCAATTCCCCCATCAAGGTTGTTCTATTCACATCTGCATAAAGCATATTAAATTTATTCCCATAGGAAGAAGAAGTATCAGGAACAAACAAGCAATAAGACTTAAATCTTTCATAAGCAGTTTTAAAATTGAATGTAAAAGAGCTACTTAAAGAACCTCTAATACCACCATATAAATTCATTCTATTAACAGTATTTTGCAAAGATGAATTTTCGGCAATAAACGGGTTTTCTAGTCGAATTGAGTTCCACGTATTTCGCTGAACATTTCCCGTCAGACCTGCATAGGGTATAAATACATTGTTAAATAGACTATAACTGAAATCAACATCTGGGAAAATAAAAAATTCTGCAACATCCTCAATGTTGCCCTGAATAGACAAACCAAGCTTTGCTTTCCAATGACTTCCTCTAGAATAAATATGTGGATTAGCTCTTATAATAGCGGAAACATTGTTGTCAATGTCCCCTAATTGAATTTGATCTAAAGAGTCCAATGACATAGTCTTAGGCTTAGCTATAGAATTTACATCTAACTCAAAGTTTGCTAGAAATTCTTCTCTTTTAATAAATTTTCCTGAATGTGCACCTATTAAAAAGTGATTTTCGGTTAAATTATTTTGCCCGTTTAAAAAGTGATAATCCAACCAAGTTTTGTAGTGAAGTTTTGATGTATCTCTACCAGTATTTCTTGAATTAAATTTAGCATGAATATCAACCAAGTGATAACGCTGAGCAAAAGAGGTGTCATTGTTAACTAACTCAGGGTTGAGCAATGAATCCATATAATCTAAACCATAAAATCTATACTTATCTCTTTTGTAGTCTAACTGAACCCATAGATCATTTCGAAGAAAGAATTTCTGGAAATACCCACCCAATTCAGCTTCAGAAAATTTAGTGTTGCCCATTTCCTTAATGCTCGACAGAGAACTTTTAGTCAGACCTTTAACTCCCCAGCTTTCATATTTTGATCGTTGTGATCCGTAGTTTATTTCTAAATAAGGCGTTAAGTAACTACCAGCTCCACCTTTGACATAGCCAGAATATAATTTATCTAAAGGCTCAACAATTTTTAATCTTGCTGGACTTATGTTTTCAAGTTCAAATACAACCTCTTGCTTTTTAGGTTCTAAATAGTATTTAACTTCTTCCATAGACAAGGTTGAGTCAACAGGCTTTGGAAGAATCGTATTTTTTTCTGATTTAGCAATTTTTCTTGCACCAGAGCCAATACCTAGATACGTCTCGTTGTTGACCTGTGAAAAAACAACAGTACTTAAAAACAAAAACACATTTACTATTACAATAGAGCTGTTATTCATTATCAATTTTTTCGTTTATATTTTCCTCAATTAAATCTTCTTCAAATAAATCTTCATCTGCAGGATCTATTTCATCAAAATCAATTTCCATTTCCTCTTGCTCTGGCTCTGCATCTAACTCTTGTTTTTCAAGAACTAAAATCTCTTCAATTTTTGCTTGAGCAATAGAAATAATACTTAAGTGTTCAGGTCCTGAATAATTGTCTATTATACTTTGAAGACTATGTTTTGCATTAAAATAATCTTTGGCAACTACGAAGTTATCTCCTAATAAAATAATGGCTTTTGCTAGCCAAAAATCATAAGATGGCTTTTGCTGAACCATTTCCATAATCTGTTGCTCACATTCAGCATTTTTTTGTTGATCAAATAATATTTCACAAATACCGTATTTTGCCTCAGCAGCTTTAATATTATTGGATGTTTTTAATACCTGCTTGTAAGCTGTAATTGCTTTTTCGTTAAGCTTCATTTCTTTGTAAGAATTACCCATAAACAAATAAGCATCTTCCATAATATTTGGTTTAACATCATTAGCTGACAAAACTTTTATTGCGTAATCAATTGTTGACTGATGATTATCTAAAAATTGAAAGCAATACATTTGGCCTCTAGTAGCAAATGATAAATCTTCATCTGTTACACCCACTTTCTCTAAAGTTGAAAAATACACCAAAGCCTCTTTATGCATGCCTTTTTCAAAAGTTAATTCTCCCGCATAATGCAGTGCCTCAGTGTAGTAATTATTATTGGGTTTTGACGCTACGAAATCATAATGAAATAAGGCTTCATCTTTATTCCCTTGACTGTAAAAACATGTTGCCATAAAATAATGTGCTGAGATTTCTCTTGATGGATTAACCACATTATCTAAATAAATAGCCGCATTTTTAATCTGACTTTCACAATCTCCATTATCTCTAGCTAGCTCAACTGGTCGCCAAAATGTGGAGTCTTGTTCTTGCTCACTAATTTCTATTCCTCTTTCAGAAAGCCAACTGTAATAACCAGGAAGATTTTCTTTTTGAGCATAAACTTCTTTCATTAAATCAACAGCAAGTTGATTTTCAGATTCAGCATCTGGAAATTGGTCCAGAACAAACAAAAGATATTTTTCAGCCTCTAACGAGTTCGATTCCTTAAGGTAAATACTACCTACTTCCACATATGCTGTAGAAACATAATTATTATGGGGATATTCTTCAATAAATTTAAGATACGTCTCAATGGACTCTAAATTCATAGATTGATCATTGTAGGTTTGAGCCAAGTCAAGAAGAGACAAAACTTGATACCTTGAATCTGGATATTCATCTGTTAATTTTTTTAATGTTATTGTTTTTTCTGCGTAATCCTGAATAAGCCCTTGTGAAGTAGCTTTTTGATACAAAGCATAACTATTGTCATATCCATCTAATTTGATTGCCATTTCATAATTTTCAATAGCCTTCAAGTCATTTTTCTGTAGAAAATAGCCATCAGCTATTCTTAAAAGAGCTGTTCTATATTTTGAAGAGTCTGTAAACTGTGATTGATGAGTATAATTTCTAAAAAAATTAATAGCTTCTGTTAAGTTCTTTTGCTTTTTCTTTTCATTTGATATTTTAGATCGTGTGTGAGGATTAGCATTTTCAAAATAAGCGTATCCCACATGATAATCCAATTCTTTGAAAACGTCTGTAAGAACAGCACCTGACGTAAATCTAAATTTTTGGTAATTATTGATTGCCTCTTGAAATCTTCCTAAGTTAAAGTCACATTCTGCTTTCCAAAACTCACTCAACGCATTCAACTCTTTATCTACTGGATACTTATTTACCATTGAGAACCTCGTTTTTGCTTCTTCGTACTTGCGATTGTGAAATAACTCAACAGCACGATTAAATACTATTGACTGATAAGCCTTTTGCATTCTTGGGTCTTTATTTTTAATTTTCTCAAGTGATGATAGTGCTTGATCGTAATTTTTTGTGGTTAAATAAACCTTTAATAAAAACTCATATGCTTCTTTGGCATCCTCTGTGTTTGGATATTTCTCAATAAAATCATGAAAAGCATTAATAGCCTCATCATATGGATTATAACTTTGCTCATAGGCTAATTTTGCATAATTAAATAAAGAATTTCTTTTTATATCCTCATCAAATGATAAATCGCTTGCGGCTTGGAAGGCATTTCTAGCATAATCCTTTTCCTCAATTTTCAAATAGGAATCCGCCAAATGATAGTATGATGTTTGGGTTAAAATGTCTTTTTTGGTAGCAACGCGAGCAAATAGAGGAATTGCTTTTTCGTAGTCATGAATACTGTAGTATGAGTAAGCAATCTGATAATTACTTTCCCGATCAGCTCTAGAAAACTTTTTAAATGTTTTGTAATAATCTATGGCAACTTTATAATTTTGTTTTTGGTAATAAGAATCCCCAATCAATTTCGCAAACTCTCCCTTTCTTTTTTCAGTTATTGAGTCCATGTATGTAGGTGCATATTCAATAAGCTCATCAAATTTACTTTGCTTGTATAATATTTGAGTTAAATAATAAGGAATAATAGATTTAAACATCGGGCTTTCATCAATTGATTTAAAGCCATTGAATGCTGTCTGATATTTACCATCCTCATAAGCTATATGACTGTAGTAATATGTTGCTGGTTCCTTGTAATCTGATTCACGCTGCAGCACTTCGTTAAAATGAACTTTCGCCTCATTGCGCTTTTTTCTTATGAACTTTGAATATCCTATTTTAAAAAGATACTCATTCCATTCATCACCGGTCAAATCATATTGATCAACTTTATCAAAGTACTCAATTGCCTTTGTAAATTTCTTGAGCCTGTAATAATGTCTAGCCAATTGGAAATAAACATTTTCAGATTTTGGATGATCTGGATGATCTAAAACAAATCTAGTAAGTAGGATTTCAACATTTTGATGAAATAAGTTTAATGCACAGACAGCAAAATAATACTCAGAATTTATCCTAACCTCATCTTGTTTATCTTCAACCTCATCTATGATGCGTTTAAAATAAGACTGTGAAGAACTGAATTTACCCTTATCAAATAGCTCCTGCGCAATTTTATAATCTTTATACTTATCAATGTGAACTATTGTTTGTTGAGCTTTTGTATGAATAAAAAAGCAAATGAACAATAGTGAGAAAGTATATGTTAATTTATTTATTTTCATTAAGTTTTATTTACGATTATAAACTTTGAATTTTTTAAAGATAAATAGGCTTGAGGTTCATGTTTATCTTAAAACTTATTATTTTCAACCATATTGTGTTAACATTAAGAAAGGACAAGAATTCACATGATTATTTCAATTTATAATTTTAAAACTTTTTAATAACACTATCTTAGTAAGAGAAAATGGAGAAATCAACAATTATAGAGCTCAAAGACGTTCAAATAAAACAACAAAAAACTGTTGTTTTAAAAAACATTTCAATTAAAATAGAAAAAGGAGAATTTGTTTATTTTGTTGGTAAGACCGGAAGTGGTAAAAGTAGTTTACTCAAGTCATTGTATGGAGATATCAGTATAAATAGTGGTGCTGGAACTGTTTTAGGCTATGACGTTGTCAAATCTAAAAGAAAAAAAACACTTAGTTTAAGGAGAAAAATTGGTATTATATTTCAAGACTTTGAATTGTTGACTGACAGGTCTGTAGCTGATAATTTAAAATTCATAATGAAAGCTACTGGTTGGAAGGGTAAAGAAAAAATTAATTCTAAAATTTCTGAGCTACTGGAAAAGGTTGGAATGAAAGAAAAAGCAAATACATATCCACATTTAATGTCTGGGGGTGAACAACAAAGGGTTGCTATTGCAAGAGCTCTAGTCAATGACCCAGAGCTAATATTAGCAGATGAACCAACAGGAAATTTAGATCCTGAAACAAGCATTCAAATCATGAACCTTTTGAATAAAATTGCTTCGAATGGAAAAACCATTGTGATGGCCACACATGACTACAACATAATTGATAAATTCAAGGGAAGGGTTGTGAAATTTGAAAACCAAAATATTTTTGAATAATTAATTTGTTAAGCATTTGTATTCCAATATATCAATATGAGGTTTTTAATCTGGTTAAGGAACTTAACAAGCAGTGTAATCTTGCATCAAATCCGTTCGAAATAATTTGTATTGATGATAATTCTGATTCGATTTACAAAAAAAATAACCGTAGAATTGAAGAATTTAATAACGTAAGTTATTATCAACTTGAATCCAATATTGGAAGATCTAAAATCAGAAACCTTTTCATAAATAAGGCGAATTACAATTCACTACTTTTTTTAGACTGTGACTGTTCAGTTCCAAACACTGACTTTGTTCAAAACTACCTTAACAATATTCAATATGACATTACCTATGGAGGAAGGAAACATCATGAAGCAAAACCGTCAAAGGACACAATAGTTTTAAGGTGGAAATATGGTAAAGAACGAGAAGACTTAACTATCAAAGAACGAATAAAAGCTCCTTTTATAAGTTTTCGATCTAATAATTTCATGATTCAAAAACATGTTTTTTCTAGAGTAAATTTTGATGAAACAATAACAAAATATGGACATGAAGATACCTTATTTGCTTTTCAGCTAAAAAAAGAAAAAATAAATATCAACCATATAGAAAACATTGTGATTCATGAAGGATTAGAAAATAATTCAGATTTTATTGAGAAAACTAAAATTGCAGTTGACAACCTAAATGAATTAATAAAAAGCAATAAATTAGAATACAACGAAATAAAACTTTTTAAAACCATAAAGTCTTTAGAAAACAATAAATTAATTTTTTTCATCAAACCTTTTTCCTCTTTATTAATCAAGAAAAGCATTAAAAAACTACTTGAAAAAAATCCTAAGATTTTCTGGTTAGACATATTCAAGTTGTTTTATTTAATCCAAATAAGACAGCATAATGTATAAGTTTATAAAAAAGGCATATTTATTTATTGTACCAAGAAAAATTCATTATCAAATAGAGCCTTTTATACGTCTAATTATTTATAATTTATTTTACAGAGGCAAAATATTTTATTGTCCAATTTGTAAAAGCAACTTAAATAAATTTATTCCTATTCATTTTAAATCTGGTATTGACAATTCATGCCCTAGATGTGGTAGTTTATCAAGAACTCGTAGTTTATACAATTATATTTCCGATGAAATCCCCTTAAATCAACACTCTATTCTTGATTTCTCGCCTCATAGAAGCATTTACAACAATCTATCAAAAACTAAAAAAAATTACATCGCCAATGACTTTGACAATCAATTTCATGCAGACACTCATTACGACATAACTGACCTTCCTTTTGAAAAAGAAAGTTTTGATCTGATAATATGTTTCCATGTCTTAGAACATATACCTAATGACAATAAAGCAATAGCTAATCTTCATAAAGTGCTTAAAACTAATGGCAGTCTTTTGGTTCAAGTACCTTTAAAAGAGGGTGACACAGACGAAGACTTTTCTGTAACCGATCCAAAGTTAAGAGAAGAGCGCTTTGGCCAATCAGACCATGTAAGAATTTACGGTAAAAAGGATTTGAGAAAAAAACTTGAGGAAAAAGGATTTAGAGTTAATATTGTCGATTACTCAGAAAAATTAACAACTGATCAAATAAATTATTTCGGAATTAAAAAAGGGGAGTTAATTTTTCATTGCATTAAATGAATTAACAGATTTCATCGTATAATTCTATTAACTTTTTTGATTCATTTTCCCAATTCAATTTTGAAGAAGCTACAGTAAAATTATCTTTAAACTCATCATTTTTTAAACTATTCGTTAAATGTTCTAATCCACTAATAATGGTTTCAGGTTTTAAATTATTAATGGTATATCCAATCTTAAAATTTGAAATAACATTTGAAACTTCAATAAGGTCAGTAGCTAAAGTTGGAATGCCTGCTTTCATGTAATCAAAAATTTTATTGGGCAAGCTAAACTTATGATTAATATTAGTGTCTTTATCAAGACTTACCCCAATATTGCTATTGAAAGTATATTGCATCATTTTTTCATATGGAAGCTTACCAACAAACTTTACTTTATTAACTAAATCACTACTTAAACATCTTTTTTTAAGAGTTTCAATAACATCTCCGCCCCCAACAATACACAAGAAAAAATCATTTGAAATAGCTATCGCCTCAATTAGCTCCTCAGAGCCTCTATCCACATTTATTCCAGCACCTTGCAATATGACAACTGTTTTATCATGAGGCAGTTTTAAATCTTCTCTATTCTTCAACTTAAATATTTCTTTTTTTGAGGGGATATTCCTAATAACTTTTGGTTTAACTCCATAATCTTTTTCATACAAGCTAGCTATTGATTCATTTACTGTAAAAACATGCATTAATCTTGGGAAAATAATTTTTTCAATAGTTTGCCAAAACCACTTAACAATCGGCTTATTCTGAATTTCAGGAACTCCAGTAAAATACTCATGAGTATCGTAAATTATTTTTTTTCTTCTCAGTGAAGCCGAAAGCCAATTAGCCAACAAAGTATCCAAATCATTGGAATGATAAACATGAGTTTTTTTAAATAAAAGATAAAAGAATAACCTAAAATTAAACTCTGCGTAAAATAAAAAACCTTGATTAAATAATAATTTAATTCTATGGGTTTTATAATCTCTTACAATTGGTTGAGAATTATTTAATTTTCTTCCCACTAACAAAACATCGTAGCCTTGTTCATTTAAAGAATCACAAACCTTAGCAACACGTTGATCGTGACATAAATCATTAGAAACAGAAACTATAATAGATTTTGATTTCAATTTTTTATAAAATAATTTTTGCCATAAAGCTAACGAAGAAACTTTTAAATTATTTATTAATTGAATAATAAGGCTCTAAATTTATTTTTAGGTTTGCTGTAATGAATTTCTCAAAATCAAAATCACTTAAGTCATATAACACCTTTGGTATAGATGTAAATGCTAAATATTTTTTAGAAATAAATTCTATTTCAGAATTAACAAATGTTTCAAATACAGAAATTTTTAAAAATGAAAAACTACTAATTATTAGTGGCGGAAGTAATCTTTTGCTAACAAAAAACTTTGATGGTCTAGTTATTAAAAATAACATCTCAGGAATTAATATTACAAATGAAGATGAAAATGAGGTTGTATTGAATGTCGGAGCTGGAGAAGACTGGCATGAATTAGTAATGTTTGCTGTCAAAAACAACTGGGGAGGAATAGAAAATCTAAGTTTAATACCTGGAAATGCAGGAACTGCTCCAATGCAAAATATTGGCGCTTATGGTGTAGAACTCAAAGATAGTTTTGTAAGCCTAGAGGCTTTTGAAATATCGTCTGGAGAAACACACTTGTTCTCAAATAAAGATTGTCGTTTTGGATATAGAGAAAGTATATTTAAAAACACACATAAAGGAAAATATATAATCACAAGTATATCGCTAAAACTTTCAAAAAAACCTAAAATAAATATTGATTACGGTGATATAAAAAATGAATTGAGTTTACTAAGTATAGAAAAACCAACTATAAAGGATGTTAGTAATGCCGTAATAAAAATAAGACAAAGTAAACTTCCAGATCCAAAAAAGATTGGCAATAGCGGAAGTTTTTTCAAAAATCCTGTAATTTCAAAATCAGAGCTTGAAAAATTAACCCTGTCATACCCTGATGTTGTTAAGTACCCAGTAAATGATAAATTCAAAATTGCTGCAGGGTGGTTAATTGAAAAAGCGGGTTGGAAAGGAAAGACCTTTGACAATTATGGTGTTCATAAAAAGCAAGCACTTGTTTTAGTAAACTATGGTGGAGCAAAAGGAACTGATATTAACAACCTTAGTAATCAAATAATTAAAGCCATTCAAGATAAATTTGGAGTAACACTAGAAAAAGAAGTGAACATAATTTAGTCAACAATAACAACCATACTATTTTCCTTTAATTCGTCTAAAGCAATAAATACGTTATGATCAATATTTGTATTAATTAACTTTGGCTTTAGTGCAAATTTTGCCTGATTACTATCAGGAAAATCAATCCTTACAGGTTTTGTTATTGGAACTCCTGCTGCAGAAAAAATTATTTGATTTACACCACAATAATTATTAAAACCATACTCTATAGGAACTCCTTTTCTAAGACCAATATTTTCCAATACATTGTAAAAAAAGATGGGTTCAATATTTTGATTTAAAATAAAAGTAGAACCAAATGTATTTTTTAATTCAAGTTGATTTGTTTTTACCGGACACCCCCAAACATAATTTCCGTTCTTATTAAACTTTATACATACAAATCCTTTTCTATTAATGTACCGTTCATCTTTGACAGTTTTCTTACCATAATGTTCTGCCATTAAAAAATGATTTCCTGATGTATCTTGCCTAAAGCTTGTTATGTAAAAACGAGATAAGCCATAATCCCCTTCTTTAATTTCTTTTGAGCTTTTGAAGGAATTAATAATTTTTTGATTTATGAAATATTGATTTTTATGAACTAAATTGAGGTCATTATCAAATATCTGTAGAAAATATCCTTCATAATTGTATTTGAAAGGAGAGGAAAAAAAACCACTTATAACCAATTCGTTTTTTTCATTAAACAGGTAATCAATTGCTGAAATATTTCTTGATTTTAATTTTAATTCAACCTCCTTTATTACTGATTTACCCAGTTTGTAGATATAGAAATTATTTATTTTTTCCCAATATTTCTTCATTAGTAACACCTCTCCGTTATTGGAAACAATTAAGTCGTTTTCCTTTTTTGGCTTACATATTAAATCAAGTTTGTTATAGTGTTCTTCAATTATTTGCAATTTATTGTCAAACTTTAAATACCTAACTTCTTCTTTAGTTGATGGCTGATAAGGAAGCTCAACAAGTACATGTAATTCTTGATTGACAATTCTATTTGATAGAATATAATTTGCCTTATACCCTTGCTTATTGGGCTCTTTGAATAAAATCTTTGTGAGTTGAAAGCCCTTTAAATGATCGTATAAATAAGCTCTTAACTCTTCTTGTTTGTTATTAGTAAAAGATGTAAATAGAACAATTTGTCCTTGAAAATCAACAATATCTATAAAAGCATGTCCTTCAAGATTGAATTCCCTTGTTGATTCAATTTTTAAATAAGAATTAAAAACATGAACAATGAACTCACAACTTTTACTCGGTTTTTTATTAAAAAGTAACTTCTCCCCATCATGTTCAAAAAAAGCAACCGCAGAATATTCTTTATTATAAGTTGTTTTTTCTCCAAATTTTATACTCAGATCTTGAGAATTAGCTGAGTGAATATTGAAAATTAATAATACAATATATAGATAGAGTTTGTACAAATGATTTTTAATTACTGTTTTCGAAAGGGAAAATACAATTAAAAAATCTAAATCAATTTATCTAGAATGTATTCTTTAAACTTTGGATGGCTTATTTTATCAGCAATTTCACTAATAAATCCTTCAAGTAGTAATTTTTGTGATGTATCTAAACTAACTCCCCTTGATTGTAAATAAAATAAAGCTTCATCATCAAGTTGGCCAGTTGTACTTCCGTGACTGCACTTAACGTCATCAGCAAAAATTTCAAGCTCAGGCTTGGCATAAATTTTAGCATAATCACTTAACAAAACATTATTGTTGTTTTGAAATGCATAAATTTTTTGAGCGTCCTTGTGAACAATTACTTTACCGTTGAATACACCAACCCCATTGTCTTTAATGATTCCCTTGTAATTTTCATGAGATTGACAATTTGGTTCAAGGTGATTAACTAGAGTATGGTTATCAATGTAATCATCTCCACTCACAGTAAAAACACCATTTAGTTCAGTGTGGCAATTCTCACCATTTACATTAACATTTAAACCATTTCTGATTAACTGACCAGAATAAGAAAAAGTATTAATATTAAAACTACTGTTTGAGTCTTGATGTATGTATTCTGAAACAAAATTAATAACATCACCATAATCTTGATGCTTATCAATATTTAAAATAGAGTTTTCAGCAAGGTGAGCTTCAGAAACATGATTCACAAAACTTGAAGATGAATCATCACCAATAAAGCTTTGCAAAACTGTTAGTTCAGCAGATTTCCCTAGTTCTAAATTCAATCTAGAGTTAACCATTATTCCTGGACTAGTTACAATATTTACAACATGTATTGGCTGAGTGATTTTAATATTCTCATTTACTTTTACATAAACACCTTCATTCAATAAATAAGTATTAAGGTGTGTAAAAACATCTTCAAACTTGGAAGCCGTATGGTTAATTTTTTCTTCAATTGAAGGGTTATGTGAAGAAAAGTAAGATATTTCTAAACCATCAATATCATCTACGCAAGTCAACTGTTTATTTAACGTTCCATTTTCAATTACTATTGTTGAGGCAGAAATACTTGGTAATTGAGATTTAGGATAAGACTCTAAATTTGCTGGAGTTGGATCAGTGAAAATCTTTTTATACAACTTACTGAGTTTTGTATATTTCCAATTCTCCGATTTTTTATTTGGGAATCCAATTGTATTTATTTTACCTAAAGCTCTTTCAGCAAGAGTTGGAAAAATTGAAGTGGGGGTTAAATTATTAAAATACTTTAGCACTTCTTTATCAATCATTTTTTCTGTTAAAAAACTCATACTGGAACATCCATTTTCAACCAATCGTACCCTTTTTCTTCAAGTTCTAATGCTAAGGTTTTATCACCCGATTTAATTATTTTTCCATCAGATAAAACATGAACAAAATCAGGAACAATATAATCTAGCAATCGTTGGTAGTGTGTAATAACAATTGTTGCTGTTTCATTTGTCTTAAGCTGATTGACACCATCAGAAACAATTTTTAAAGCATCAATATCTAAACCGGAATCTGTTTCATCAAGAATAGATAATTTAGGATCTAACATTGCCATTTGAAAAATTTCATTTCTCTTTTTTTCTCCACCAGAAAACCCTTCGTTTACAGACCTATTTTTCAACTTATTATTCAAACCTACTAAAGCAGATTTTTCTTTTACCATTTTTAGAAAATCTTTGGCACTTATTTGCTCTTTTTCTAAAAATTTATTTCTTTCATTTAAGGCTGTTCTTAAAAAATTAACATTACTAACTCCAGGTATTTCTACTGGATATTGAAATGCCAAAAATAGACCCTTCCAAGATCTTTCTTCAGGGCTTAATTCTAATAAGTCGTTTCCAAGAAAATCAACTGAACCTGAGGTTATTTCATAGTCCTCTTTGCCTGCTAGAACAGAAGACAAAGTACTTTTACCTGAACCATTAGGACCCATAATAGCATGTATTTCTCCTTTTTTAACTTCCAAGTCTAGGCCTTTAAGTATTTCTTGACCGTCTACTTCACATTTTAAGTCTTTAATCTTAATTATTGTATCACTCATAATTTAATCTTTATCCTACTGATCCTTCTAAACTAATTTCTAATAATTTTTGTGCTTCAACAGCAAATTCCATTGGTAACTTATTCAAAACATCTTTGGCATAACCATTAACTATTAAACTGATTGCTTTTTCTTCAGAAATCCCTCTTTGTTGACAATAAAACAATTGATCTTCTCCAATTTTAGAGGTTGTTGCTTCATGTTCAATTTTAGCAGATGAGTTTTCACATTCAATGTATGGATAGGTGTGAGCTCCACATTGGTCTGTCATTAAAAGAGAATCACATTGCGAAAAATTTCTTGCATTTTTAGCACCTTGACCAATACGAACTAGTCCTCTGTAGCTGTTATGACTATTCCCTGCTGAAATACCTTTTGAAATAATAGTTGATTTAGTATTTTTTCCAATGTGAACCATTTTTGTTCCTGTATCAGCCTGTTGGAAATTATTAGTAACAGCAACAGAATAAAATTCACCTGTTGAATTATCTCCTTTTAAAATACAAGAAGGATATTTCCAAGTAACAGCTGAACCTGTCTCAACTTGAGTCCAAGAAATCTTTGAGCCTTTGTTACATATTCCTCTTTTGGTTACAAAATTAAAAATACCACCCTTGCCATTAGAATCACCTGGATACCAATTTTGAACAGTTGAGTATTTTATCTCTGCATCATCCAAAGCAACAAGCTCAACAACTGCAGCATGCAATTGATTTTCATCTCTTTGTGGTGCTGTACAACCTTCTAGGTAACTAACATAACTACCCTTATCAGCAATTAAAAGTGTTCTTTCAAACTGTCCTGTACCTGATTCATTTATCCTAAAATAAGTTGACAACTCCATCGGACACTTAACTCCCTTTGGAATATAGCAAAATGACCCATCTGAAAAGACTGCTGCATTTAAAGCCGCATAAAAATTATCAGAGGATGGTACTACCATTCCCATGTATTTTTTTACTAACTCTGGATGCTCTTGGACTGCTTCAGAAAATGAACAAAATATTATTCCTAATTCTCCTAATTTATCTTTAAATGAGGTTGCAACTGAAACTGAATCCATTACAAAATCAACAGCAACACCAGATAATCTCTTTTGCTCTTCTAACGATATACCTAATTTATCCATGGTTTTCCTTAACTCAGGATCAACCTCATCTAAACTATTAAGTTCTTTCTTTTGTTTAGGTGCTGCGTAGTAGGAAATAGCTTGAAAATCTGGTTTTTGATAATGAACATGAGCCCAATTAGGTTCTTCCATTTTTAACCATTTTTCATAAGCATCTAATCTGTATTTTAACATCCATTCTGGCTCATTTTTTTTAGAAGAAATTAATCTAATAATATCTTCATTTAAACCTATAGGAGCTTTATCGGACTCAATATCTGTTGTAAAACCAAACTCATACTCTTTGAGAGAGAGTTCTTTTTTTAAATCTTCTTCTGTATATGCCAAAATAAAATTTTATAATGAGAAACTTTCACCACAACCACATGTTCGATCAGCGTTAGGATTAGAGAAAACAAATCCTTTGCCATTTAACCCACCTGAAAAATCAAGAGTAGTCCCAATTAAATAAAGAAAACTTTTTTTATCCACTACAACCTGCATACCATTGTCTTTAAATGATTTGTCGGTATCTTTTAACTGATCATCAAATGTAAGTTCATACATCAAACCTGAACATCCCCCCCCTTTGACTCCAACACGAATAAAGAACCCATCCTTACCTTCTTCACTCATCAATTGAATGGCCTTATTTTTTGCATTTTCCGTTACTTGAATCATGAAACTAATTTATATTAATTACAAATAAGAACAAATATACCTCAATTATTTAATTATTGGAAAGTTTTTTAACGGTTGTTGAATATCATAAAAAAAGATTGAACACAATAAAAAAACTTCTTCAACTTATTTGGTTGATTACCTTTGTAGTAATGGAAAATAATAACAAAAAACAAAACCTACAGGATTTGGGTGAATTTGGTTTAATTGATAGATTAACTAAATCAATAAAATTAACTAATAAGTCATCTAAAAAAGGTGTGGGAGATGATGCAGCAGTATTGAATTATTCTAAGAACAAGGTTGTTATTTCAACTGATATGCTAATAGAAGGAGTCCATTTTGACATGACTTTCACTCCCCTAAAGCATTTAGGATATAAAGCTGTAACTGCAAACATTAGTGACATTTATGCAATGAATGCTCAACCAAAACAAATTACAATTGGACTAGGACTTTCTAGTAAATACACCATTGAAGCAATTGATGAACTATATGAAGGTATTTATTTAGCTTGTAATAAGTACGGTGTTGATGTTGTTGGAGGAGATACCACATCAAGTATCAACGGTTTAGTAATCTCAATTACTGCAATTGGAGAAGGAATTGAAGAAGAGCTAACTTACAGAGATGGAGCAAAAGAAAATGACTTACTATTAGTTAGTG
>JBELEU010000009.1:0-26618 GCA_042093455.1 Crocinitomicaceae bacterium
TAACTCCTCTTGTCTCTTGTTTTGAAAGGTTTTTAGATGTCCCTATAATTAATGGCAAAAAAAACATGGGGAGTTTGGTTTTTAAATCAAGTAATCCATCAGAGAAAACTTCTGTTTTAGTTAACCACAAAAACTCAATAAGAAAAGCACTTGATAATATTAGCGGAGCGTAATAGATGCTTTTGTTTTTTTTTAGTTTCGTTCTAAACCCCCCTTCAAACAACCAATTAATTGTAAGACCAATAACAGAAATACTCATCAAGGGCTTACTTAAGGAAACTCCAAAAACCAAAAGAAAAAGAAAATAGATGTAGAGTTTTCTGTGTGGAATATTAAAGTTTAAAACTTTCATTTTACAAACCTAAAATAGCGCTATACAAAGAGTCTTTTGAAAAGATTTTTTCAGCCTCTATAATGTATGGGTCTTTTACAAGAGATGCTTCTATTCTTCCCTTTTGAAAGTAATACCTTGAGATTATTTCATTTTCAATAAAAAAAACAATCTCCTCAGAAAATTTATTTAAATCATTCTCAACATTAATAGAAAACACCTCGTCTAATTGATTAAATAGTTTTGTGTTTTCGTCAAAGTATTTTTCTTTTTCTGCCACTTTTTTTAATTCTTTCAAATGGTAGTTGGTTTGTGTTTGATAGGCTATGTCTTTAGCTAAGGCAAAACTTTTAAATTTATTATACTCTTGCTCAGTAATTTTAAAAACATCAGGAGGTTCAATGCTATCAACTTCAGCATATGCTTTATTAACGTATTCAAAAATCACATCATTGAAAAGTAACTCTTCCGTTAATGCGCTGTAATATTCCATAGTAACTGTACAGTCTGGTTCTATTCCCCTGGCGTCCATAACTTTTCTTCTAGATCTTGTATAAAATGTATTAACCAAGCTATCGGCAATTTCTTCTGATTTTCCCATTTTAGATTTTTTTGAATAATCAATTTTTTGAATACATCTGCCGCTTGGTGTATAATATTTTGCTACTGTAAGTTTAATTTGTGCACCAAAACTTAGTTCTTTAGTTTGTTGAACAAGTCCTTTTCCATAACTGTTTGTTCCTAAAATAACAGCCTTGTCTAAATCTTGTAAGCTTCCTGCAACTATTTCACTGGCTGATGCCGAATTTTCATCAATCAAAACCACAAGGTTAAGGTTAGTATCAATAGGGTTGAGCGTTGTATAATAAGCTCTATTCATTTCGGGTATACGACTCTTTGTGTTTACAACCAACTGTCCTTTAGGGATAAAGAAGTTTACAATTTTAACCGCTTCGTTAAGCAGCCCTCCCCCATTTGATCTAAGGTCTAAAATTAAATTAGTTATGTTATTTTTTTTTAGCTCTAGTAATGCCTGCTTTGTTTCTGAAGCCGCTGTTTGAGTAAACGATGTAAGTTTGATATATCCTGTATTTGAATTCATTTTTTTATGAATTGGTACCGATGGAAGCTTAATCTCTTTTCTAGTCACTAAAATGTTTTTTATTGCACCTTTTCTCAACACCTTAAGATCAAGGATTGATTCTGATGGGCCTTTTAAGAAATTGCTTACATCTTGAATTGAAGCTTTGTTTAGTGGCTGATTGTCAATTTCAATTATTAGATCCCCTGGCTTCAGTCCAGCTTTAAATGCTGGTGAATTTTCATACAATTCAGTTATTATAACATTGTCTTTGGATTTTTTTATAATGGCACCTATTCCTCCATATTCTCCTGTTGTTGTAAATCTAAAGTCTTCAATTTGAGCTTCTGAAATGTAAACGGTGAAGGGGTCTAAAGACTGGAGCATTGCGTCAATTCCTTTTTTCATCAGCTCCCCTGGGATAACTTCGTCTACGTAGTAGTTGTTTATTTTTTCATATACACTCCCTACGATTCGTAAATTTTTACTTATCTCAAAGTAGTCTTGGTCTCTTTTACTGCTTGATAAAAATAGTGTTGGAACTAGTATAATAATTAAAAAAAATATTTTTCTCATTGGTTAATTTTATTCATTATCCTTTCCATGCTCTTAGAAATTTCGTTATGGGTTATCAATTTTGAAGAAAGATAAACAAATCCTAAATGGTATTTTTGATTGTCATGTGGTTTAGAATGTTTTTTAAAATAAAGGTCTTTCAATATTCTTTTTACTCTGTTTCTATCAACAGCTCTAGGAAGTTTTTTTTTTGATACAGAAAAAAGTGTTTTTGTTTCTGAGGCTGAAAAATAATGGATCCTTAAGGGAAATATTTGTTCGTGCTTTCCTTTTACAAATAATTCATTGATGTCTCTTGTATCAACTAAGGTTTGAAGTTTTCGTTTACTTGTAGACATCTTCTTTGCTTTCAATATAAAACAAAGTTAAAATAAAGATTCAATGAAACCTTTGGTTACTTTTTTCCAACCTTGATAAAATTCTCGATGGCCATTGTCATTGATGGAAGACCCGGAGTTGGCGCCTGAATATCTATTCTTAACCCAGCTTGTTTAGCTGCCATGGCTGTTGTTGGCCCAAATGCGGCTATTTTAGTACCGTTTTGTTTGAACCCAGGAAAGTTCTTTATTAAAGATTGAATGCCTGAAGGGCTATAAAAAACCAACATATCGTATTTTACTTCCTCTAAATCTGAAAGGTCGCTACAAACCGTTTTGTAAAGAATAGCATTTTGATACTCTACATTGTTTTTTTCTAGTTGCTCAGGAATGTTTTTTCTTTGTATATCTGAGCAAGGAACAATGTATTTTTCAGCCTTGTGTTTTACAACAAGTTGCATAAGGTCTTGAAATGTTTGCTTACCAAAAAATATTTTTCTTTTTCTGTAAACAACATAATTTTGGAGATAATAAGCTACTGCTTCCGATACACAAAAATATTTCATGTCATCTGGAACAGTAAACCTGGTTTCTTTAGCTATTCTAAAATAATGGTCTATCGCCATTCTAGAAGTAAAAATAACAGCTGAATAATTCGCTAAATTTAATCTTTGTTGTCTAAAGTCTTGAGGGTCAACGCCTTCTACGTGAATAAAAGACCTATAGTCAACTTGCAAATTAAATCTATCTGCTAAGTCGCTAAATGGATTTTTATCTGTTTTGGGTTCTGGTTGAGAAACAAGAATTGATTTTATACTCACAATCTATACTTTTTCTTTGTTAAATAGCTCTAATTCACCTGATGGATTATCAAACTAAAGCTATGATCGCCACCCAAGGTAGAATTTCAAGGGTGCAAATGTAAGAAAATAAATGGAAATATGAAACATTTTGAGCCCTTGCCTGAAATACATAGTAAAATATCTTATAAGAAATGAAAGAGAAAACAAGAATTATAGCAACCTTATTTAATGTGAGCATTTGGTCTTGATAAATAATATTTAAAATTGCTACTGGTAGAATAATTAAGCCCTGCACAATCACTGTTGTCTGATGTGATGTAATGTATTTTTTAAAGATTTGATTTTGTTCAAATAGCCAGCTAGATAAGCTAAGGGTTGTTTTTTTTGCTAGAGTTATTAAGCCTACAACTATATAAATTAAATACGCATATTTATAATCCAAAAAGAATGCTGTATGTAAAAACAATCCATGAAAAAAAATGCAAACCCAATACAATGAAATGAAGTTTTGTTCTGTCTTGTTGCCCTCAATATGCTTGAATTGAGCTTTACTAAAATGTGCCAGAATAATTGCTTTTACTATAGCAGGATTAGTTCTCTTAATTTTTGATATAATTAAAATAGAGGCCATCGTTGGTATAAGAAGCCAAAATTGCTCTTGTATTGTTCTCTCAAATAGTATCAAAAAACGATTTATGTTGTTATTAAACGATTTGCTTTTAAGTAAATGTACTGAAATGAAGGTTCTTTTTTTATTTTTGCACTCTTAATCAATAGTAATGAGTCTAAATTTTCCATATAATAAACTAAATCGTGCTGCTGCCGAAAAAAAAATTAGTGAGGAAAAATTTACTCGGGTAACTCTTTCTTTCTATCGCTATATTAAGATTGAAGACCCTAAAGCTGTTAGGGACGATTTGTTTTTAACTTGGCAGGAGTGGTCCATCTTAGGAAGAATTTATATTGCTAAAGAAGGAATCAACGCTCAACTTTGTGTTCCTGAACACTTCTTAGGCCTTTTCAAAAATCACTTAAATAATTATGCGGCTTTTAAAAATATCCCTTTTAAAATAGCTATTGAAGAGGCTAGGGTTTCTTTTTATAAATTAACCATCAAGGTGAAAAAACAAATTGTTGCAGATGGATTAGAAGAAAATGAATATGATGTTACAGATATTGGCCGACACTTGAATGCTGAAGAATGGAACCACGCCATAAATGATGGCGCTATTGTGGTTGATATGAGAAACCATTATGAAAGTGAAATTGGTCATTTTGAAAACGCTATTTGCCCTGATGCAGAAACTTTTAGAGAGGAATTACCAATGGTGAAAAAACTCTTAGACGGCAAAGAAAAAGAAAAGGTTCTTCTTTATTGTACTGGGGGGATAAGGTGTGAAAAAGCTTCTTCTTATTTAAAACATTTTGGTTTCGAAGATGTAAATCAATTGCATGGCGGAATAATTAATTACACACACCAGGTTGAAAAAAGGAATGACTTAAACAATAAATTTTTAGGAAAAAACTTTGTTTTTGATGATCGTTTATCTGAGCGAATTTCTAATGACATAATAAGTAATTGTCACCAATGCGGTAAGCCTTGTGACGATCACGTTAACTGTAGGAATTTACATTGTAATTTATTATTTATACAATGTCAGTCTTGCGCTAATGAACACTCTGGGTGTTGTTCCCCCACGTGTCTAGACACCATTTCTCTATCTGATGAAGAGCAAAAAAAGCTCCGAGCAGGTGCTGAAAAAAGAAAAATGTATCACAGCCACAGAAAGGTAGATTTAAGTTCTGCATTTAATAAAAAAATAAGAGATTAAAATATGTCAACAAAGTTTCGTGAAAGAAAAAACGTGAATTTATCTAATGTTGCAAAACTTATACAAGATAAGTGGGTTAATGAAGGTACGTTTGAAAAAAGCATTTCTAAAAGAAAAGAAAATGATTCTTTTGTTTTTTATGAAGGTCCCCCTTCTTCTAATGGACTTCCTGGTATTCACCATGTAATGGCTAGAACTATTAAGGATGTTTTTTGCAGATACAAAACTCTTAAAGGGTTTAAGGTGAATAGAAAAGCAGGGTGGGACACCCATGGTTTACCTGTTGAATTAGGAGTTGAAAAAGAACTTGGAATAACAAAAGAAGATATTGGTAAAAAATTATCCATTGAAGAGTATAACAATGCTTGTAAAAAGGCGGTAATGAAATATACTGATGTGTGGAACGATTTAACACAAAAAATGGGGTATTGGGTTGATACGGAAAACCCTTACATTACTTATGAAAATAAGTATATTGAATCCGTTTGGTGGCTTCTTGGGCAAGCCCACAAGAAAAACTTGATTTACAAAGGCTATACAATCCAACCTTATTCACCAAAAGCAGGAACTGGTCTAAGTTCGCACGAATTAAACCAGCCTGGTTGCTATAAATCAGTAAAAGACACCTCTGTTGTGGCTCAATTTTTATTGGATCCTGGTTCATCCAAGTTACCTTTTACAAATAAAAGTAATGTCATGGTGCTTGCTTGGACTACAACCCCATGGACCCTGCCATCAAATACAGCTTTAGCTGTAAACTCAAAGATTGATTATGTACTTATTGAAACTTTTAATCAATATACCTTTGAACCCATTACTGTTGTGGTTGCAGAAAAGTTAGTTAAGTCATTATTTAATGTAGGTTACCTTGAGGGTGATTTAGGTACATTTTCAAAAGGTGATAAAAAAATACCTTTTAATGTTTTAAATAAAATTTCTGGAAGTGAGTTGGTTGGTTTAAAATACCATCAATTAATGCCGTATGCACTTCCTGCAGAAAACCCCGAAAAGGCATTTCATATAATTCATGCTGACTTTGTTTCTGTTGATGATGGAACAGGTATAGTTCATCTTGCACCAACCTTTGGTGCAGATGACTATAAAGCTGCACAAAAAGAGGGTATTCCTGGTCTTTTGGTTAAAGACGAAAATGATCAACTTGTTCCACTAGTAGACCTTAAGGGGTGTTTTCGAACTGATATGAAAGAACATGCTGGGAAGTATGTAAAAAATGAATTTTACGAAGATAATTGTGCTCCAGAAAAAAGTATAGATATTGAATTAGCAATTCAGCTAAAAGAACAAAATAAAGCTTTTAAAGTTGAAAAATACGAACATAGCTATCCTCATTGTTGGCGTACCGATAAGCCTATTTTGTATTACCCTCTTGATTCTTGGTTCATAAAAGTAAGTGCTTTCAAAGATAGAATGGTTGAGCTTAACAAAGACATTAATTGGAAACCAGAATCTACGGGAACAGGACGTTTTGGCAATTGGTTGGAAAACGCCAACGATTGGAACTTGTCTCGATCTAGATTTTGGGGAATTCCAATCCCAATTTGGAGAACAGAAGATGGTAAACAATCTATTTGCATTTCTTCAATTGAAGAGCTTAAGGCTGCTGTTGATTTCTCTGTTCAGAAAGGCATAATGGACAAAAACCCTCTAAACAACTTTAAAGTCAATGACTTTTCAAAAGAAAATTATGATGGAATTGATTTACATCGTCATTTTGTTGACGACTTAATTCTTTGTTCTGAAAATGGAGAACCAATGTATAGAGAGCATGATTTAATTGACGTTTGGTTTGATTCTGGATCAATGCCTTATGCGCAATGGCACTATCCTTTTGAAAACAAAGAACTTATAGATGATGGCAAGTGTTTTCCAGCAAACTTTATTGCTGAAGGTGTAGACCAAACTAGAGGTTGGTTTTACACTTTACATGCAATATCTACTTTTGCATTTGACAGCGCAGCATATAAAAATGTTGTTTCCAATGGTTTGGTGTTAGATAAAAATGGGCAAAAAATGTCTAAACGATTAGGTAATGGTATAGACCCTTTTGTGACATTAGAAAACTACGGAGCAGATGCTACAAGATGGTATATGATAACCAATGCACAGCCGTGGGATAATTTAAAGTTTGACCTGGAGGGAATAAATGAAGTTAAAAGAAAGTTTTTTGGAACGCTGTACAATACTTATAGTTTCTTTAGTTTATACGCAAATCTTGACAATTTTAACTTTAATGATTCCTTTATTGATGTAAGCTCAAGGCCAGAAATTGATAGGTGGATTATATCTAAATTAAATTCTTTAATACTTTCTGTAGATAAATGTTTCTCTGAATATGAGCCAACAAAAGCGGGAAGACTAATACAGGAGTTTACTATTGATAATTTAAGTAATTGGTATGTTCGTTTGTGTAGAAAGCGTTTCTGGAAAGGAGAGGTAAATGAAGATAAGCTTGCTGCTTACCAAACACTTTACACTTGTCTTAAAACAATCTCATTACTCAGTGCACCAATTGCTCCCTTTTACTCAGATTTATTATTTAATGATTTAATAAAATCATCCCCTGAAGACAAAGAATCGGTTCATTTATCGGATTTTCCTGTTGCTAACTTGTCCGAAATAGATAAATCTTTAGAAACAAAAATGGGCATTGGTCAAGAAATAACGTCTCTTGTTTTAAGTTTAAGAAAAAAAGAAAAGTTAAAGGTTCGACAACCACTTAGTAAGGTGTTAATACCTTCAAAAGGAGAAGACTTTGATGTTGCTGTTGCTTCTATTAAAAAGTTAGTTTTAAATGAGGTTAATGTGAAAGAACTTGAGGTTCTAAAAGCAGATAATAATATGTTGAAAAAGCAAGCAAAACCTAATTTTAAATCTATTGGACCAAAATATGGAAGGTTTATGAAGGCTATTGCGAAAAACATTAGCTCTTGGTCTAGTGATGAAATTGCAACCTTTGAAATAAATAAATTTTATTCTTTTAATGTTGAAGGTGAAAACATAAACCTTGATGAAAAAGATGTAGAAATTATTACAACTGATATTCCTGGATGGAAAATTGCATCATCTGGAGAAATCACCATTGCTCTTGATGTTAGTATAAATCAAGCTTTGAAGGATGAGGGTTTAGCAAGAGATTTTGTTAATAAAGTTCAAAACATTAGAAAAGAACTAGATTTAAATGTCACTGATAACATTGAAATTAAAATTTCATCTAACAATGAATTTAAGTCTGCAATTAACAACAATTTAAATTATATTTGTTCTGAGACTTTAACTGAAAAGTTAATTTTTGTTGAAAAATTAGAAAACGCACATAGTGTTGATGAAAATAAAGACAGCGCTCTGTTCTCAATTATTAAAGCATAATATTATAAAATGAATAAAGTAAAAAATAGATATGGTGACGCTGAACTTAATGAGTTTCGAGAAATTATAGAAACTAAACTAGTTGAGGCTAAAGAAGATTTATTAATTTTAAAAGGGTCTTTATCTCATAAAGACGATCATGGAACAGACGACACTGGTCGCTCTTTCAACATGATGGAAGATGGTGCAGAAACCTTAATGAGGGAAGAAAATGCTCAATTGGCTGCTCGTTCTGAAAAATTCATCAAAAATCTTGAAAATGCACTAATAAGAATTAACAACAAAACTTATGGGGTTTGCAGAAAAACAGGAAAACTTATAAGTAAGGAAAGGTTAAAGCTTGTTCCTCATGCTACTTTAAGCATTGAAGCTAAAATGGCTGAAGGTTAATTTTTTTGTTTTGTCTAGAAAAAAACTTTCTTTTTTTCTGATTTTTTCTGTTCTTTTATTGGATCAATTTTCCAAAATATGGATCAAATCTCACTATGATTTAAACTCTTCCATAACTAGTTTTGGATTTATACACATTGATTTCATAGAAAACCCTGGGATGGCTTTTGGTTTTTCTTTTGGGAACTTATATGGCAAATATTTACTAAGCATTTTTAGAATTGGGGCTGTATTTGGGATTGGTTGGTACCTACTAAAGCTTATACGCAACAACACTAATATTGTTTTTGTGGGATGCATTTCGTTAATTTTTGCTGGTGCTCTCGGAAATATATTAGATAGTGTTTTTTACGGTTTAATCTTTGATAAAGGAACCGTTTGGGACCCAGCTATGGGTGTTTGGGACTATTACAATGGTGAGGGCATAGCTAAGCTTGGTTTTAGTGGTTATGCGGGTGTGTTAGAGGGGTGTGTTGTGGATATGATACATTTTAAGTTTAATTGGCCTGAGTGGGCTCCTTTTGGTTTTGGTGGTAAAGAGGTTTTCCCTCCTGTTTTTAATATTGCTGATTTTGCCATTTCATTAAGTGTTGGTGTAATTGTTGTATTTTACAAAAAAATTGTTCGTGATGAAGATGTTAATTTTAAAAAGTTGTTTAAACTCGGTAAAAACAACCCTTAGCATTTCCTGTTGCTTAATTTGGTCTTTTTCTGTTTCTCAAAATATTGTTTGTGGGCCTATTCTTGGGGAGTGCTCTGATAGTTCTGCCGTTTTTTGGTTAATGACTAAAAAGACGGATTCAATAGTTGTAAGCAGTTTTGATAAAAATGTTTTTTGTTCTGTTCTAAAAGATAAGAATATGGATTCTTTATTTAAAAAACATCAAGCGTTCAAGTTGTTTTTTACACATAATTCACAAGATTCTATTTCTTTTTCTATAAAACTTTCTGAAAAGAAAAATGTAAAATATTCATATACAATTAAGCCAAAAAACAATGATTTTTTATTTGGCTCTTGTGCTTTTATTGCCGATGGTGTTTCAAGAGCTTATAGGTTTTGGAACACAACAAAAATTTATCGTTCTATGACAAAAGAGGGTGTCGATAAAATGATTTGGATGGGGGATAATTTATACTTAATGCCATTTTATGATTTGAAAAACTTAAAAAGGATCTACAATAGATACATTGGTATAAGATCAAATAAAGATTTAGCTGGCTTTTTAGCTTCAGGAATTAAGCATTATTCAACATGGGATGATCATGATTTTGGGCCCAACAACTGTGAAGGAAGTTTTGAAAATGCTAATTTGACGACACTAGCATTTAATAACTTTTGGATTAATAACCCTAATGAAAACAATGAAAACATTTCTTCAATTGTTAATAATGATGATGTAGATTTTTTCCTGACCGATTCTCGTTCAAAAAGAAGTCTTTCAGATGGTTCTTATTTGGGTTTTAATCAATTGGAAAAGCTTAAAAAAGACCTTAAAAAGTCTACAGCTATTTTTAAAATTATTGTAAGCGGAAGTCAAGTTATAAACCCACTTAAGGATCATGAGTCTTATTTAGATTTTCCAAAAGAAAGATCCGATTTAATACGTTTTATTCAAAAAGAAAACATCAATGGTGTTATTTTCTTTTCTGGTGACAGACATCATTCTGAGGTTTATTTCGAAAATAAAGAGAGTTATAATTATGGTTTATACGATTTAACTTGTTCTCCTTTATCAAGTCCTAAGCATCGATTGAAATTTTCGAAACATTTGAAAAATGTTAAAGATAGGGTTGATAATTCTTTAATTTTAAATAAGAATTATGGTTACGGGAAAGTAATTCTCATTGACTCTAAAAAAGCTCTAGAAATTACTTTCAAAAATAAAAAGGGTGAAAAAATAAATAGCTTTACTTTTAGTCAAGAAATGTTGGGTTACTAAAAGACTATATTCACAATTTTTTTTGGTACAACTATTGTTCTTTTTGGAGTTTGTCCTTTTAAATACGTTTGTGTTTTTTTGTTGCTTAACACTTCTTCTTCTATCTCTTGTTTATTTAGTTCTATTGGTAGCTCAAGTGTAAACCTCATCTTTCCATTGAATGAAACAGGATATTTGTAATTATCTTCTACCAAGTACTCTTCTTTATGTATTGGAAAAGACTCTTTTGTTATGCTGTTTTTATTGCCTATTTTTCTCCACAGTTCTTCACATATATGAGGAGCATAAGGGGAAGTAATAATTAGTAATTCACTAAGAATTTGTTTGTTGTTGCACTTTAATGTAGTTAATTCATTCACACAAATCATGAATGCAGATACTGGTGTGTTAAAAGAATATCTTTCAATATCCTCTTTTACTTTTTTAATCGTCTTGTGAAGGGTTTTATATTCTTCTTTGGTTGGTGTTTCGTTGGTTGTGGTTATTTCACCATCTCTAACAAACAGTTTCCATAGCTTTTTTAAAAAACCTTGAACTCCAGTAATTCCTTGAGTATCCCATGGTTTATGTTGTTCGAGAGGTCCTAAAAACATTTCATAACATCTAAGTGTGTCAGCACCATATTTTTCAACCAAATCATCTGGTGTCTGAACATTAAACTTTGATTTAGACATTTTATCTATCTCTCTTCCGCAAACGTATTCTCCATTTTCTTCTAAGATGAATTCGGCTTGTTTGTATTCTTTTCTCCATTTTTTAAACCTCCCAATGTCTAAAACATCTCCATTTAGAAGATTTATATCTACATGTATTGGTGTTGTTTTGTATTGATTAGTTTTTCCTTTAGTAATGAATTTACCTGTTTCGTTGTCTCTATAAATCATGGCTGAATTTCCTTGTATCATTCCCTGATTAATTAGTTTTTGGAAGGGTTCGTTAAAAGGTATATGGCCCAAATCAAATAATATTTTAGTCCAAAACCTTGCATACAGTAGGTGACCCGTTGCGTGCTCTGCTCCACCGATGTATAAGTCAACGTTTTTCCAATAATCAATTTTTTCTTTTGAAACAAACTCTTCTTTGTTGTTTGGGTCTGTGTATCTTAAAAAATACCAACTACTACCTGCCCAACCAGGCATAGTATTGTATTCCATTCTGTCGCCAATAATAGGTGATTTCCATGCTTTTGAATTAGCCCTAGCTAATGGTGGTTCTCCCTTCTCTGTGGGTAAATATTTATCAACTTCAGGTAGTTCAACCACATCGTTGGAATCTAAAACATATGGTGTTTCATTTTTATAATAAACAGGAAACGGTTCTCCCCAATAGCGTTGCCTAGAAAATACTGCATCACGAAGTTTGTATTGTGTTTTTCCTCTTCCTTTATCTTGTTTTCCAAGCTCATAAATTGCAAGTTTTTTTGCTTTTTTTACAGTTAAGTTATTTAAAAAGTCTGAGTTTGAAATAATGGCATCTTTATCTACATATGCTCCTTCAGAGACATCTTTATCCTTAAAAATATTTAGTATTTCAATATTAAAATGTTTTGCAAAGTCCCAGTCTCTTTGATCACCACAGGGCACAGCCATAACTGCTCCTGTACCATAACTAGCTAATACATAGTCACCTATCCATACTTGTATTTTAAGACCGCTAAGAGGGTGTATTGCAAAAGCACCTGTAAACTCTCCAGTAATGGTTTTTACATCACTCATTCTCTCTCTTTCTGACTTTGAGCTTGCAAACTTTTGATAGTTTTCAATTTTTTGTTTCTGCTTTTGGGTTGTAATTTTAGAAACTAAAGGATGCTCTGGTGCTAAAACCATAAAAGAAACACCAAAAATTGTATCTGGTCTTGTTGTGAAAACTTCAATTTTTTCTTCGAAATTTTCAAGATTAAATAACACTGATGCTCCTTGTGACTTGCCAATCCAATTTTTTTGAATGTCTTTTATTGAGTCTGTCCAATCTAATGTTTCCAAACCCTTTAGTAATCTGTCAGCATATGCAGTTATTCGCATACTCCATTGCTTCATTTTCTTTTGTTCAACAGGAAAACCTCCTCTTTCTGAAAAACCTTCTTTTATTTCATCATTTGCTAATACTGTTCCTAAACCAGGACACCAATTGACCCATGTTTCAGAAAGGTATGTTAATCTATAATGCATTAAAATATTCTGCTTTTGACTTTGATCTAAATGGTTCCATTGGTCTGCAGTAAAAGATGCTTCATAACTTGACGAGGCTTCTATATTTACATTGCCTTCTTTTTCAAAAACGGAAATGAGTGTTTTTATTGTTTCTGCTTTATTTGTTTTTTTATTGTACCAAGAATTGAAAATTTGCTTAAAAATCCATTGTGTCCATTTGTAATAACTTGGGTCTGACGTTCTAACTTCTCTTTCCCAATCAAAAGAAAACCCAATTTTATCTAATTGCTTTCTATAGCCAGAAATGATATTTCCTTCTTTATCTATTCCTCCTTCTATGTTTGTTGTTGTTGTTTTTGCTGGATGTTGACCCGTTTGAATAGCATACTGTTCTGCGGGTAAACCAAAAGAATCATAACCCATAGGGTGAAGAACATTAAATCCTTTTAATGTCTTGTATCTAGCAAAAATATCTGATGCTATATACCCCAAGGGGTGGCCAACATGAAGTCCTGCTCCTGACGGATAAGGAAACATATCTAATACATAAAACTTGGGTTTTTCACTTTTATCTTCAGCTTTATAGGTTTGATTTTTCAACCAAATGTCTTGCCATTTTTTTTCTATCTCTTGATGATTGTATAAACTCATTTTTTAATAATTCTATTTCTCTTGTTTTTTAATAACAACTACTATTTCTCCTTTTATTTTCTTTTGACTGAAGTAATCATGAAGTTCTTGGGGTGTTCCTGAAATAGTTTCTTCATGTATTTTTGTTATTTCTCTTGATACCGAAACCTCTCTTCTATTTTCAAATGTATTTTTTAGCTCTGTTAGTAACTTCAATAACCTATGTGGTGATTCATATAAAACGATAGTTCTTTGTTCTTCCTTAATTTGAAGCAGTAGTTTTGTTCTTCCTTTTTTGTGTGGTAAAAATCCTTGAAATAAAAAAACATCTGTTGGAAATCCAGATTGGATTAATGCTGGAACGAAAGCCGTTGCTCCTGGAAGGCAAAAAACTGGTATTTCTTTTGCTTTTGCTTTGCTTACTAAAAGGAATCCTGGGTCGCTTATTCCTGGTGTTCCCGCATCAGAAACAACAGCAATATCTCCTTTTTTTATCAATAAATCATCAATTATTTTATCTACTACTTTGTGCTCGTTATGCTGATGATAAGAAACCAACTTAGTTGTTATTTCATAATGATTTAATAATTTTTTTGTTGTCCTTGTGTCTTCAGCACATATGTACTCTACAGATTTCAACACTTCAACTGACCTAAAAGTAATGTCTTTTAAATTACCTATTGGGGTTGGTATAATGTATAGTTTATTCACTAATACTATTTATTTGGTTTATTATATGTTGTTTGTAAAAACAGTTTTCCATCTCATTCAAAGAAGGAGAAAAGGTTATTTCTTCTTTTTCTTTTCTACAAATGAATTTATTTTTCTTATTGAAAATTACAATTTTTGTTTGTGTTTGTGTTTTATACTTTAAAGTTATTTCTGGATAAAGGTCATTATTTAAGTCTGTAACTAATATTGGGTTTTTTAGTAAACATAGAGATTTGTAATCTAAATCGTCTGTGTGAATATTTATTATTTTGTTATCTATTAAATGATAAAAGTAAATTCTTTTTTTATCAGAAACTGATCTAATTATCTCGTGTTTAGTTTTGACTGTTTCGAAATAATAAGAATCTATTATTTCTCCTCTTATTTGTGTTTGGTTTGGAATACTATGATTAATTAATAACTTATATTTTCCTTTTGGTTTAAAATCGAAAAATACGTTTTCATCAAAAATAATTTTTTCTTCTTTTTTTACTATCAAAGAGAAATTTTCTACTGGATCTAGTTTAGTATTGAAATCATACGGGAAAAAAAACACAATATTTTCTTGATTTATTTTTTGCTGTTTTTTTGATTCAGAACTTTGCTCTTTCGTACTAATTAAACAAGACCAATTTTTTAAGTCAAGGTATTTACCTTCATTGTGTTTGATAATTATAACTCCGGAGGAATCTATTAAAACTTCCTCTTCTTGTGCAGAAACTTGATGATTTAATAGAATTAAAAAAAATAAAATGCTTCTTTTCATTTTTTCTTTTTTAACCTTACACCATCAACCTTATATTCTTCTCCGTTTCTATATTCTGTTGTTATTAAGATAACTCCTTGATTGTTGTATTTCCTCCACTCCCCTTCTTTTTCTCCTCTTTCATAAAATCCTATTTCTTTTATTTTTCCGTTAGGAAAAAAATATTTGTGTTCGTTAATAGGAATATCATTTAAATATTCTCCAATAAAATATTTGTTTCCGTTGTTATAAAATGCTTTCCATTCTCCTGTTTTCATACCATCTGCAAATACTCCTTTTTCCCTAAAATCATTGTATTCATAGCTCCATTCTCCTTCTTTTATGCCGTTAATGTAATTTCCTTCTGTTATTATGTTTCCTGTTGTATCGTACTCAAATACAATACCATTTATTTTCCCTCTTATGTATTCTTCTTTCCTTCTTTCTTGCTTGTTTTTATACCACCATATCCAAACACCAACAGGTTTTCCATTTACATATGATCCTTTTTGTTCAATATTATTATTGTCATAAAAAAACTCCCAATCTCCATTTTTCTGATTGTTTTTATAAATTCCCTTATTCTTAACTTTCCCATCTGAATAATAATAAATCCAAAGACCGTTTTTATTGTTTAATGAATCTACTGCACCAGAAAAAATCAGCGTATCGTTTTTATAATATTCTTGTTTAAATAATTTATTGTTTTCATCATAAACTTTAAATAATCCGTTTTTTTTGTTTTTATTAATTACCCCTTCTATTTTAAACCCGTCTTTATTTTTTGTTTTACTAATCTTAATGTCTTTTTTTATATTTTTTTTTAATCCTCCCTTACTGTAGTTTTCTACAATTTTTAATCCTCCTTTTTCGTTATACGTTTTGGATGCTCCATTTAAGTTTCCGTGAAAAAATGTTTGTTGAGATTTTAGATTACCATTTTCATAAAATGTTTTCCAAACACCATGTTTTTTTAACTCTCTATCGTACCTGTTTATCTCCTCTCTTTTTGTAATCATCCCCATGTCGTAATAAATTAAGGATATGATATTTCCTAAACTATCGAATTCTTTATTTAAATCGTGCTTTAGGTTTTTTGAATAATTATTTTCAAATCTTAAATTATTTTGACCTTTAAACATTATTAATTCAATACCGTTCTTCTCATTTTTAAGAAAGTTTGATTTTTTAATTAATCTTCCTAAAGAATCATATTTGCATGAAAAACCATCTTTTAAATTAGCTTTATATTCTTCCTTTTTTATTAATAAGCCATCAATATTATAAAATGACCACACACCAACTAACTTGTTGTTTTTCCAAAATCCTTGAGATTTTAACTTTCCATTAGAGTGGTAACTTAACCACTCTCCTTGAGGAAGATTATCAATTAGTAATCCTTCACTAGATAAAACACCAGAGTCATCGAATAATTTAACATAATTAGAATCTTGACTTAATAAACAATTACTATTAACAACACATATATATAATAATATATATATATAATAGTTTATTATTATTAGCTTGTTGATATGGTAAATAACTTTTGATCAAAATATGATATATTATAAGATATTAAATCTTGTTATCAGTTTATTAACAATGATTATATTTATATATTACTGCAAATCAACATTATATAATACATATTAACAAAAGAATATTTATCTAATTGAATACATATTGTTGATATTTATAATGATTATTTACTTTAATAAATATCTGTTTTCTGTTGAAAATATAATTAAAGAATTTTTACTTTAAATTAGATTTATACAATTATTTATTTAACCAACATTTATATTTAAAAACAAAAAAAAGAATTAATAATTTTATAACCGATAATTAACAAGATAATAACATGACAATTACTATTGGATGCGACCACGCAGGTGTTGACCTAAAAAACAACATTATTGATCACATAAAAAAAGAACACGAAGTGTTTGATGTAGGAACACACAATACAACAAGTGTAGATTACCCAGATATTGCCCATAAAGCAATAAACAGGTTACTAGAAAAGAAAGCAGATAGAGTTATTTTGTTGTGTGGATCAGGAAATGGAATTAATATGACTGCAAATAAACACCAAGGTGTCCGTAGCGCTCTTTGTTGGTCAAAAGAAATTGCAGATTTAGCAAGACAACATAATGATGCTAACACAATTGCCTTACCGGCAAGATACCTAAACACAAAAGAAGCTTTAGAAATAGTGACCTCTTTTCTTTCAGTTAATTTTGAAGGCGGAAGGCACCTTAATAGAGTTAATAAAATTAATTGTGCATAGGCGTTTATATTTTCTTTTTTTGCCATTTCTTTTATTTGTAGGTTGTTCTATAGTAAAAAAAGGAATTATCGAATCAAATCAAGAACAAGCTATTAAATACTCTAAACTCATTAACAAAATAGATTTATTTAATGACTTAAGTATTTTAGCTTCTGACTCACTTGAAGGAAGAGAAACAGCAAAAGCTGGACAAAAAAAAGCAGCAGAATACATAAAAAATCACTTTATTAGTAACCGAATAAAACCAGCTTTTGATACGTCCTATTATCAGCAATATAAGGTTAATATTATAGATTTCACAAACGTATCATTAACCATAAATAATCAACCTTTAAAATTGATTGAAGATTTTTTTGTCATAGGATCTCCCGAAAAAATGAAACACCAAAACATAGAATTAATAGATGTTGAATTTGGATTAAAAAACAAAAATATTAATCAATATTCAAATAAAAACGTAACAGGAAAAGTAGTATTAATTAAAGATGGTTTACCAGAGAATAAAGAAGACTTTCTAGTTTCTGAAGGAAGCTGGAGAAACAAAGCAAAAATAGCCAAAGAACAAGGTGCAATAGCTGTATTGTTAGTGAAGCCCAGTTTTGCAAAGGAAAATAAAAGAATAAAAGACCACATTCTAAACCCTAGAATGAAAATGCATAATTCAAAAAAAGTTCTTAATAATGAAATACCTTTATTTTACATTTCACAAGACTTCGTAAATAATTTAAATAGTTCAGAGAAGAAACAGGTTTCTTTTCATACCTCAGTTAATAATGTTGCTTTAGCAGAAAACGTATTGGGTTATATTCCAGGGAAAAACCAAGAAGAGGTTTTGGTAATATCTGCACATTATGATCATATTGGTTTTGACCAAGGAGAGGTGTGTAACGGAGCAGACGATGATGGGTCGGGAACAGCAGCATTGCTTAGTATATCAAAAGCATTTCAAAACGCTTACGAAGCAGGTCATCAACCAGAAAGAAGTATTTTGTTTTTATCTGTCTCCGGAGAGGAAAAGGGGTTGTTTGGATCAAAATTCTACACAGAAAACCCAGTATTTCAACTGAGTAAAACAATAGCAAACTTAAACATTGATATGGTTGGAAGAAGAGACACAATACAACCAGATGATAATTATATATATTTGATAGGTTCAGATAAAATAAGTAAAGATTTACACCTAATAAATGAACGAATAAATGAAAATCATATCGGATTTAATTTAGATTATACTTATAATAAAGACAGCGACCCAAATAAGTTTTATTATAGGTCAGATCATTATAACTTTGCAAAAAACAATGTTCCGGTCATTTTCTATTTTGGTGGTCTTCATGAAGATTATCATAAACCAACAGATCAAATTGATAAAATAAATTTTAGTAAACTTGAAAAAGTTTCTCAATATGTTTTTTTAACAGCTTGGGAGCTAGCAAATAGAAAAGAAAGTTTAAAATAGATGGAAGAGGTAATATTAGTAAACGAAGAAGATAAGGTTTTAGGATATATGGAAAAGCAAGAGGCTCACATAAAAGGTCTTATGCATAGAGCGTTTTCTATATTTATTTTTAATGAAAAAAACGAACTTCTATTACAACAACGTGCAATAGAAAAATATCATTCAGGTGGATTATGGACAAACACATGTTGTAGTCACCCAAGAAAGAACGAAACAAATATTGAAGCTGCATATAGAAGGTTAAACGAAGAAATGGGCATGTCCTGTGTGTTGAATAAGGTTTTTTCATTTACATACAAAGCCGTTTTAGATAAGGGCCTTACAGAACATGAATTTGACCACGTCTTTTTCGGATTTACCAATCAAAAACCAAACATTAATTTAGATGAAGTTTCAAGCTTTAGGTACATATCTATTTCAGATTTAGAAAAAGAAGTGTTAACAAAACCAGAGTTTTTTACGGAGTGGTTTTTAATTTGTTTTCCCAAAGTAATACAAAAAGTGAAAAATATAATTAATCAAAAATGAAATCTATCGGTGTTATTGGGGGAGGAAGCTGGGGAACAGCTCTAGTAAGCTTATTGTCAAACAATAACTCAAAAACAACATGGTGCGTTAGGTCTAAGGAAATCAAAAACAACATAATTGAAGATAAAAGAAACAAAAAGTATCTTCCGAATTGTTCTATTAACACATCACAAATTAAACTAACCAACTCAGTTGTTGACACCGTTTCAGATTGTGACATCATAGTAGTTGCAACACCAGCAGAATATCTTCTAACTACATTTAGTGCAATAAAAGCAGAACACCTTGAGGGAAAGTTTATAATCTCAGCAACTAAAGGGGTTGTTCCTCAAAAAAATCTTACGCCTTTTAGGTTTTTCCAAGATATTTATGACAAAATAGATTATGGTGTGATTTCAGGACCTTGCCACGCGGAAGAAGTAGCTATGTCAAGAAGAAGTTACTTAACGTTTTCAGCAGACAATGAAGAAGTTTCTAAATTAATCATATCACTTATGACCAACAGTTTTGTCTCAGTGAAAGATTCAAAAGACGTTTTTGGAACAGAACTAGCAGCAATTCTTAAAAATATTTACGCCTTACTCGTTGGTGTTTGCCATGGTCTAGGCTATGGGGATAACTTTTTATCTGTTTTAATTTCCTCTAGTGCCTCAGAGTTAGGTAATATCATTAACAGCATCGACCCAAAGCAACGAAAAATTAGCGATTCCGCCTATTTAGGTGACTTATTGGTCACTTGTTATTCTTTACATAGTAGAAACAGAAAGTTTGGAAATTTTATAGGTAGAGGCTATTCTGTTAAGAACACGAAAGAATCCATGAATATGGTTGCTGAGGGCTATAATGCAACAAAGTGTATTCATGAGTTATTAGGTGAGGAAACAGTAAATTATCCCATTTTACAAACTACCTATGACATTTTATATAAAAACACCAGACCAAAAGCACAAGTAAAAACATTAGAAAGCTTAATTAGTTGATTTCCAGGGTGTTATAAAAAACTGTTTATAAAGCTTTTTAAAGATAAAATAAAAAAACCCTAACCAACGGGCTATATTTTATGAAAAAGGGACTTAAACAACCTTAAACTGCTTTTTTCTTTAATATATAAATGTGACTAGAGTATTCTTTAGTAGTTTTGGCTTTTAGGTTAGAAATAAGGCCTCGCCAAATTCCAAGAAGTTTTGATTTTTTCTTTTTTTGTTCACTTAGCATGCTTATGTAAAATGAGTCAAAAATGAGTGGCTTTATTTTAATCAAATCAAATCCATATGATTTCGCTATAGCTTTAATGTCTTTTTTTGTAAAGTGGTACAAGTGTATTGGAAGGTCCCAAGCCGCCCAATTCTCTTTGTAGTAAATAGCATCATATGAATTACTATTTGGTAAACCCAAGACAAGTAGACCATTACTATTTAGTTTTTTTGTTAGTTCTGATACGTACTTTTCTAAATCATAAACATGTTCTAACACGTGCCACAGCGTTATAACATCAAATTTTTCAGTTGTGTTTTTAAAGAATTCTGATATCGTATTTACGTTGAGGTCATAGTTTCTTTTTGCCAAAGCTGCAGCCTTAGCCTCAGGTTCAACACCAAGAGTTTCCCATCCTTTTCTTTTACAAAAGTTTAAAAACTCACCTGTTCCTGATCCGAAATCTAACAATGCTTTCTCAGCGTTATTATTAAATGATGAAATAAGTTTTTCCTTTTTATAAAGCTGGTAGTTTCTAACAGTATGATAGATAAAATTAAAAAAACCTTTTTTTGATGAAGTGTGAGAAATATAGTCTTTGCTTTGATAGTATTTGCCAATTGTTTCTTCACTTGGTTTTGGGTTGGTAAACCTAAATTGGCAAGAGACACAAGACACAACATCAAAACTATCATTGCTTACATTGTGATCTTTTGCAGAAACATACTTTTTGTGTTGTTCACCACCACACAAAGGGCAAGTTTTAATATGTACTAGTTCATGTTTCACGTGGAACAACTAACGGCCTAAATAAATTAATAATATACTTATATCGGAAGGTTTTATTCCGCTAATTCTTGCCGCCTGACCAATGTTTATAGGTTTGATACCACTAAGTTTTTCTTTTGATTCTGTAGATAAAGAAGAAAATTTGGAGTAATCAATATCCATAGGAATCTCAACGTGCTCTAATCTTTTAAGTTTATCTGCATTGTCTTTTTCTCTCTGAATATAACCGTTGTATTTTATGTTTATTTCTGTTTGTTCTAAAACATCATTTTTTAATACAATTTCATCTTGATATTTTTTTAGCTCTTCACTACAGGAAACAACATCTCTAATGCTAATGTTTGGTCTGGATAATATTGAAATAGCTTTAACCTTTTGATTAATTTCTTTTGATTTTCTCAACCTCAACATTGGGTTTATTAGATTAGGGTCTACGGAAGTTTTTTTTATTTTACTTAATAGTAAATCACTCTCTTCAATTTTTTTAAGTACCCTGTTGTATTTTTCTTTACCTAAGAGACCTATCTTACGTCCAATTTGACTAAGTCTTAAATCTGCATTATCCTGCCTAAGGAGGATTCTGTATTCAGCTCTTGATGTAAACATCCTGTATGGCTCATCAGTACCTTTTGTGATTAAATCATCAATTAAAACACCTATGTATGCTTCGTCCCTTGAAAGCACCAATGGATCTTTTTTGTTCACTTTCAAGTGCGCATTAATTCCAGCCATTATTCCTTGACCTGCCGCTTCTTCATACCCCGTTGTTCCGTTTATCTGGCCACTAAAAAATAGGTTTTCAATTAACTTTGTTTCTAAGGAGTGTTTTAGCTGTGTGGGAGGAAAATAGTCATATTCAACAGCATATCCAGGGCGAAACATTTTTGCATTTTCAAAACCAGGAATTGTTTGCATACTTTTCAGTTGTATTTCTTCGGGAAGGCTTGTTGAGAAACCATTTATGTAAAATTCTATTGTGTTCCAGCCTTCAGGCTCTGCAAATATTTGGTGTCTTGGCCGATGACTAAAGCGATTAATTTTGTCTTCAATTGACGGGCAATATCTTGGCCCCAGTGAGTTTATTGCACCATTAAACAGTGGACTTCTTTCAAATCCTGATCTTAGAATATCATGAGTTGCTTCGTTTGTATATGTTATGAAACAGCTTTTTTGGGTTTTCAAAGGTTTCGTGTCATCAAAGAACGAAAATTTGCCAGGATTATGATCACCAGGCTGCTCTTCCATTAACTCAAAATTTAAGCTTCTTCCATCAACTCTTGGGGGTGTTCCAGTCTTCATTCTTCCCGAAACAAAACCAAGCTCTTCAAGTTGCTCTGTAATTCCACAAGAGGACTTATCACCCATTCTACCCCCACCAAATTTTTTCTCACCTAAATGTATTGATCCATTTAAAAAAGTACCACTATTTAAAACAACACTTTTAGCTTTAATTTTTAATCCCATTGAGGTTTCAACGCCAACAACTTTATCCTTTTCAACAATAATTCCCGTGACCATATCTTGCCAGAAATCTAAGTTTTCTATTGCTTCTAAATGCTCTCGCCAAAAATTACTGAATAACTTTCTATCGCATTGTGCTCTAGGACTCCACATTGCGGGCCCTTTGGATTGATTCAATAGTTTAAATTGAATTGCGCTTAAGTCTGTAATTTTTGCAGTTAATCCACCTAAGGCATCTATTTCTCTAACAATTTGGCCCTTTGCTATTCCACCAATAGCGGGGTTACAACTCATTTGCCCTATGGTTTCCATATTCATAGTAACCATTAAAACAGAAGAACCAAGATTGGCAGCAGCAGCAGCAGCTTCGTTTCCAGCATGGCCAGCACCTACAACTATTACATCATATTCTTTAAGCATATAAATGTTTCACGTGGAACAACATAAAACTCTGAAAGTCAAGATATTAAGAGGATCATTTCATCTTCCTTGGCTCTCATTTTTTCTTTTTCAAATTTTGTTTTGTCTTTGTAACCCAACAAATGTAAGACACCATGAACAATAACTCGATATAACTCAGTAATAAATTCTATGTTTAATTCTCTGGCATTCTCTTTAACTCGTGTTATGGAAATAAAAAGATCACCCGAAATCAAATCCTTCTGTGAATAATCAAAGGTTATAATATCGGTGTAATAATCATGATTTAAATAGGTGTTATTAACCGATAGAAGATATTCATCGTTACAAAAAACAACATTAATATCACCACAGGATTTATTATGTAATGATATACATTCAAGAATCCAGGAGTTTAATTTTCTTTTATTATTTAAGATGAAAGAAACACCATCAGAATGAAAAGACACACTCATTGTGTAATCTTATAAATCAAATGAAATCTCAACAAAAGAGCCTTCATTGTGAAAAACAACGACATCCGATAGGTGACGCATTAAAAAAATACCTCTACCATCAGGAGTTTCAATATTTTCTGGGTCAGTTGGGTCAGGAAGATTTTCAAAGTCAAAACCGCTCCCTTCGTCCTTGACATAAAAAGACAGACTTTTTTCATTAAACTCATAAGAAACCTCTGTTTTTTTGTCAACAACATTAAGATTTCCATGAGTAATTGCGTTGTTTACAGCTTCGGTAACGGCAATTAATATGTTTCCATATTTTTCAGAACTAATAGCGTGAGTTTCACACAGTTTATTGATCCACTTTTCAAGAATTAATAAACTTTTAGTTTCAGAATTTAAAATGAGAGAATTTAAAACAGAATCAACAGTATTCGGCATAGTTGGCTTAATTTTCAATTGAATTAAAGTACTCATTTACTTTATTTTTGTAATAAGGTTTCAAATTTGGAGGTATTGTTTTTAACAAGTCGATTTCCTTTTGCTTTATTCTCTGATAATCATCAAATTTATCATTAAAATTTTCTTCATTTTTTTTGACACCCTCTTTAGATTCTCTTTCTTTTTTCTGATCTTGTTCTTTAAGAGCTTTTTCCATTTCAAGAAGTTTAACTTTAATTTCTTCTTGTCTAATTACTGAAGAAAGGTCAAAATCGTTGTTAATGATTTCTTCTTCAGTTTCTTCAATTTTTTTAATCATTTCATTCATTCCGTTGCCTTTTCCTGACCCGTCTTTATTTAATTCTTGAGCAAGCTCCATTAGTTGTTTTTTGATTGCAGCTTGTTCTGCTGCTAATCTTCCAAGCTGCTCGTATGAGGGTTTCCCCGATCCTTTTTGACCACCTTTTTTATTACCAAGCATTTTTTTCATTTGCTCGATTTGTTTTTTCATTTGTTCTGCATTTTGAGAAAGTGATTTTCCAGGATTTTTTCCTTTTCCCCCAGGTTTATTACATTGTCCAGTACCAGGCATGTTACTTTGCATTTGTTTTAATATTTCACTTAATAAAAGAGCGAGTTCATTGGTGTGCATCATTACGGTTTGTTGATTTAAACGTGCAACACTTTTTTTCCTTTCAGTAATGTTTTTAATACTTTGGTTTAGTGATCTTTTAACCTCCTGAACCTCTTTATCAAGCATATTACTTATCATTATTTGTCGTTTTCCAAGAGCATCCAGGGAGTCTTCAATTATTTTGACATCATCTTTTAGTTTTCTTTGACTTTGACCAATTCCTATGTACTTTGGATCTTGAGTAGAAAGGCCTTTTAAATCTTTTAATAAAACTTCTTGCTCTAGTGAAAAGGAAAGTAAGTTTTCCAAAAGCTGTCGAAGAGAATCGGCATCTTCCTCTTGTTGGTCAGATGAGCTTGACATTTTATCAAGAGAAGAGGCAAGATCATCCATTTTATCTGCTGCATCTTTTTGTTTATCACTGGATTTCTTTCTTTTTCCGTTTTCTAACTCTTTTTCACTTTCATTTAATGCATTATTAATTTCTTTCTCAAGACTGTCTTTTTCTAAGTTTTTTGGTGACTCAAGGTCGTTGTTCATTTCTTCCAATTCAGAAAGTTCATCTTGAATTTCAAAGAAATCTTTCTGAATTTCATTTTGCTCTTTATTTAGCTCAAATAAAGAATTATTTTTGTCATTGGTCTTCTCTTCTAAACCCCTCTGCTTTGTGCTTAGTTCTTGAATTTTTTCAGCTAGTTTTTCAGCTTTATTTTCAACCTCTAACCTCTTAAAATGCTCCAAAGAACGATCTAATTCTTTTAAAAGGCTTTCTTGGCTCATTTCAACGTCATCAATTTTTTCCAAAAGAGCATCTTTGTTCATCTCATTCATGAGTTTATTCATTTCCTCATAAAGCTCCTTCATTTCTTCCGACATCAACTCGTCCATCATCTTTTCTAATAGCTGTTGTTTTTCTAAAATTTCTTTACTTTTTTCGGATAGCTGAATGTTTTTAGCCATGTCTTTTTGTAGCTTTTCTAGATTGTTTTGTAATTCTTTTTGTTGTTTCAAAAAGTTATCAAGGCGGTTTTTATCGTTCCAGTCCATGTCTTTTTTACTTAATAGATCTGATTTTATATTTTTTAACTCATCTTTCAAAGACTCTACTTTACCCTCTATATTAGAAAAAGATTCAAGTGTTTTTTCCCTTATTTTTTTATTAGCTAAATCTTGTTCTTCACTTGTTGGTGAATTGAAAGACATTTTTTTTGAACGAGTACTTTTTGAACCGCTGATAGCGTCATTGTCCCAAACCTCAAAATAGTAAGTGAACGTATCACCACCTTCAAAATTTAGGGCTTGGAAATTAAAATCAAAAGAAAATAAATTTATTCGATCATGAGATATTGGAATTTCAACACTAACAACCTCTTCTTTCAATGAATAATTAAAAGTTAACCTATCTATACCGTAGTCATCTTTTAGTTTTCCTTCAAAAAATTTCTGAAAAAAGAAAGATGAATCATAAAACTCTTCGACCTTAATTTCAGGAAAAGCATCTTTAGTAATTACAATATTACTTTTGTTACTATCAACAAAAGAAGAAAAAGAGTTTTGATTAGATATGAAAAAGTCTTGTGTCTTTTTAGGCGAATATTTAAATGAAACACCATTTTCAATGTTGTTTTTAAACAAGAAAGTAGAGTCTGTAAACTCTACACTTAATAAAGTAGTGTTTTTAGTTTTAAAGTTTAAAAACATAGTTGTTCCTAAGGGCATTTCAAAGTTTTGAAAATCAAATAAAGTATCGTTTGGCCTTTGAGTATATTCGGGAAAGGAGAGTATCGTTTTGACATTAGAGAGCAAAGCCTTAGGAAGCATTGTTACAAAAGCTTTTTTTGAATACCCGCTACCATCTTTAATTGTGAATGAGAAATTCTTTTGAATGTTTTTAAAAGAATATAAAAACTCACCGGCTTCATTTTTTACAGGAATTAAACGTTGTTGGTTGTTGTATATGTAAACTTTTTCAGGCAAAGAGCTTCCCTGTGTCTTAATAACAATGTCTAAATCATCATTTTCAAGCACTTTTAGGTCAGAGTTGTTATTAACTATAAATTCGTAAG